>VFKO01000434.1 GCA_009885515.1 Rhodobiaceae bacterium
TCCTGAACTTTTGGCAAAGCAAGCTGGAGGGAAAACTTCATTCGGTGCGCGTGGCCAAGTGCGGAATCCTGTCGCCGCTGGACATGCGCTACGTCGGAACCGAAGTCAGCCTCCATTAGCACCGTCACATCGCCTCCAGAAACCGCAGGGGCTTGCCAAGCGGCGTGCCCGTAAGCTGGCCGTCCCACATCACAATGTGGCCACGAATAATCGTCGCCACCGGAAATCCTGTTACCGTCATGCCGTCAAACGGCGTCCACCCACAGCGGCTGGCGATCCATTCGTTTTCAATCGTCCGGCGAGCGTTCAGATCAACAACCGTAAAATCCGCATCGTATCCAACGGCGATCCGCCCCTTGGTCTGCAACCCGAACAGCCGTTGCGGACCATGCGCTGTCAAATCCACAAACCGCTCCAGAGACAGGCGCCCCTCGCTCACATGATTGAGCATGATCGGTACCAGCGTTTGAACCCCTGTCATCCCCGCAGGCGTATCGGGATAGGTCTTGTCTTTCTCTTCACGTGTATGCGGAGCGTGATCAGAACCCAATACGTCAACAACGCCATCTCGCACCCCGGCCCAGATCGCATCCCAATGTGATTTGTCCCGCACCGGCGGGTTCATCTGGGCATAGCTCCCAAGCCGCTCGTAACACTCCGGCGCCACCAGCGTCAGGTGATTGGGAGTGACTTCAACGCTGGCAATGTCTTTGTGATCCGCCAAATAGGCGATCTCATCGCCTGTCGAAACATGGAGAATGTGAACACGGCGGCTTGCACTTCGCGCCAGCCGGACCACCCGCCGCGTGGCGATCATGGCCGTTTCAGCATCTCGCCACACCGGGTGCGTCGCGGGCTTTCCGTGCTCCGCCAGATGCCTGCGCGCTTTGAGGCGGTCTTCATCCTCGGAGTGGACGGACACACGCCGTCGGCCGTTCAGCAAAACCTGTTCAACGTCGCTGTCATCAGAAACCAGAAGTGTCCCGGTCGACGAGCCCATGAACATTTTAACGCCGGCAACGCCTGGCAGACATTCAAGGCCTGCGAGGGATCCGGCATTTTCGGGCGTGGCACCGACGTAAAACGCGTGTTCACACCACATGCGCCCCTGCGCCCGCTGAAATTTGTCGTTAAGCGCCTCTCGAGTCGTCGTAGGCGGCGCGGTGTTCGGCATTTCAAACACCGACGTAACCCCGCCTAGCACCGCCGCCCGGCTGCCAGTTTCCAGATCTTCCTTGTGTGTGGGTCCAGGCTCACGAAAATGCACCTGGCTATCGATGACACCGGGCAGCACATGCAGTCCACGCACATCCTGCACACTGGCCGCTTTCAGTGTACCCAACGCCCCAATGGCAGCAATACGCTCTCCGCGTACCGCGATATCACAAACCGCAGTGCCCCATGGGGTCACGACTGTTCCATTCTTCAGTATCAAGTCAAAACTATCGCTCATGTGAAAGTGCTACCCTTGGCGCCTCACGGGCGCAAGCTGCGGCCGGACCTTTTCACGAGGCATCTTGCTAGAGACCGCGCCCAGGCTCTACATCTCAGCCATGTTCAATCCAGCCATCCTGCACGACCGGTCCATCATAGAAGTCACCGGCCCCGAAGCCCGCCCGTTCCTGCAAGGCCTCGTGACCAACGATGTCATGCGCCTCAGCGCGCTCACCTCTGTCTACGCGGCACTTCTGACCCCACAGGGAAAAATCATCTACGATTTTCTGCTAACCGGCGCACCCGATGGGGTGAGGCTTGACTGTCACAAAGACCATGCCGCTGATCTCATAGCCCGGCTGAAGAAATACCGCCTCCGCGCCAAACTGGCGATCACTGACACCTCGGCCGGACTGGTCGTCGTCACACTGCCATCGCCGGCGCAATCCGCCGTCGCCGACCCAAGGCTTGCAGCCCTAGGCTACCGGGCAATCATCCCAACGGCTGAACTCGAATCCTGGACCCAGTCTCGCGGAATAGTCCTTGGCAATGATACGGGCTATCACGAAGCGCGAATCAAACTTGGTGTGCCCGATGCCACGTCCGACATTCCGCCCGAAACCTGTTTCCCGCTCGACTGCAATTTTGAAGAACTCCACGGTGTAGACTTCAACAAAGGCTGCTACGTCGGGCAAGAACTGACATCGCGCATGAAACATCGCGCGACGGCGCGGCGGCGAATGTTGCCGGTGTCTGCACAGACCGGTCTGCCCGCTGCTGGAACGCTCTTGAGAAATGGCACAATCGAGATCGGGGAAATGCGTGGCTCAATCCACAACAACGGTCTCGCCCTCATCCGCCTTGATCGTCTGTCCTCGACAACTGAAGTGACCATCGACGGCACAATCATCCACATTGGCCGCCCGGCCTATCCACTGATATTTACTGGAGCCGAACCGGAATGAAAAACCAACAACGCTGCACCTGGCCCGGCGAGGATCCATTCTACGTCGCCTACCACGACAACGAATGGGGTGTCCCCGAATACGACGACCGCGCACTCTACGAAAAGCTTGTGCTCGATGGCTTTCAGGCGGGCCTCAGCTGGATCACGATCCTGCGCAAGCGCGAAAACTTTCGTCGCGCCTTCGACAATTTCGCACCCGAAAAAATCGCCCGCTACACTGAACCGAAAATCGCCAAGCTGCTCCAGAACGAAGGCATCATCCGCCATCGCGGCAAAATTGAAGGCGCGATCAAAAGTGCGCGCGCATTTCTTGAGATCATGGACAAAGAGCCAAGTGGTTTCTCGGGCTTCCTGTGGGATTACGTGGAAGGCAAACCGCTGCAAAACAAATGGACCTCGATGAAAGACGTGCCCGCGCAAACCCCCATGAGCCAGGCACTCGCCAAAGAATTAAAGTCCCGAGGCTTCACATTTTGTGGACCCACCATCGTCTACGCCTTCGCCCAAGCCGTCGGCATGGTCAACGACCACATGACCACCTGCTTCCGCCACAAGCAATGCGCGAAACTGGCGAAGCGTTAGATGAGTTCGAAACCGGTCAATCTCGAAGCGCCTTCAACCACAAAGGGCGAAGCGATATCGAGATCGTCCGCAAAGTTCGCGCTTTAGACGCCGTACGAACTCTCCCGCCCAGTGCTCGTCCGCAAACCGGCAAGCGATACGCGCGCTCAGTATACAGCAGCGCGCAAACTGCGACGGCTTCTTCAGCGGCAAACCTTGCGCCGCGCAAGGTCGCACCAGATCGCACCACATATATTTACCTTTCGCCGGATAGATGGTGAACGGCGAATCCATCCAGCCCTGCGCCCCAAAAATCAGTCCGGGCAGAAACGAGCGCGATTTGACCTCGACCCCCGCACGCCGCCGCCGCCTCGACCGCATGCGCCGACGGATAAGAATGGGTGCTGGCAAACTCAAACCAATATTCGAGCTTCGCGTTCCCCGTCACCCTCTCCCGCGATAGGGTGCCACCCCCTGCTCCGGCACCCACAGGCCGCCCGGCAACTTCCCCACCTGCCAGAATACGTCGATCGGCATGCCGCCGCGCGGATACCAATAGCCGCCGATGCGCAACCACTTGGGAGCGATCACCTCGACCAGGCGTTTGCCGATCGAAAGCGTGCAGTCCTCATGAAAGCCCGCATGATTTCGGAAGCTCCCCAAAAACAGCTTCAACGACTTGGACTCGACCAGCCACTTCCCTGGCGCATAATCAATCACAACATGCGCGAAGTCGGGCTGCCCTGTCACCGGGCACAGCGTCGTAAACTCCGGCACCGCAAAGCGCACCAGATAATCCGTATCGCTATGCGGATTGCCGACGCGCTCCAACACCGCCTCGTCCGGCGACGCGGGCTGTTTCGCCGCTTGACCCAACTGTGTAAGTTTGTCCTTTGCCATCACACCCTCCGATAGGTTGCGGATTCGCCGAGCGAATGGCGGTTGACCGTGACCGACGCAATCTCCGGCAACGCGCCCTTGAGGTCGTCGAAGATGAACCGGGCCAGCCGCTCCAGGGTCGGCAGCTCAAGCCCCTTGATCTCGTTCAAAAGATGATGATCGAGCCGCGCGCGCAAATCAGCGACCGCGGCGTCCAGATCGCCAAAATCCCGGATCCAGCCCTTCGCCGGGTCGGGCGGGCCCTCCAGAGTCACCGCCGCCGTAAACGAATGCCCATGCATCCGCGCATTCGGATGCCCAGCGGGCGCCGTCGGCAGATAGTGCGCCGCATCGAAGCGAAACTCTTTGGTGATTGAAAGCGTCACGCTATCCCAATCCATTTATGTGTCTGCACGCTGAGGCGCCAGCGCGGATGCGCCATACAGTAACGCGCTGCCTCTTGCATATTCTCCGCAGTTCGTTCGCCCCACATTGGTTGCAACAGGAAGTGGTCGAAGGCCAATTCCTGAAACCGCTCCGGGCCCGCACCTTCCTGCGGATAGACCAGCTTCAATTCGTTGCCGCGCCGCTGCACCAATATGGACCCCGCTTTGGGGCTCACGCAAATCCAATCGATACCCTCGTGCGCCTCAACTGTACCGTTCGTCTCCACCGCAATCTCAAAATCGCACGCGTGCATCGCGTCAATCAGAGCCACATCAAGCTGCAACAGCGGCTCGCCGCCGGTGAACACCACATAGGGCCTGCCCTCGCCTTGACCCGGCCATTGCGCCGCCACTGCCCGCGCCAGCGCGGCGGCGCTCGCGAACTTTCCACCACCCACGCCATCGGTGCCCACAAATTCAGTGTCGCAGAATTTGCACA
>VFKO01000366.1 GCA_009885515.1 Rhodobiaceae bacterium
GGACCATCTGGGGATCATCCAGGTGCCGCGCCCGGAACACGGGTGCGAATCCTGCCGCGACCAACCAATCATTTCGCTCGCGCAATGGCACATCCAGTGTTTCGCTGAGCTGAAGGATCATACTGCGGCTTGGGTTTGCACGCCCGGACTCGAGAAAGCTTACATGGCGTTGCGACACACCGGAGGTCAATGCCAGATCGAGTTGGGAGAGACGGCGCTTTTGCCGCCATATCTTGAGCAGATGCGGAAAGGCGGAAGCCGCTGGTTTGCCGACATCAATCTTGGAAAGGGACATGGTGCATCCTGCGTCGCATGAGCTATTGCTGCCCTTCGTCCGGCTTGTTTCAATAACCTTGCTGGTAATTGATTGGCCTCAGCGGACGGCCTATGGTCAAAATCTGTTCATGGGAGGTGACGATGACTGCTCGTCTTGTAGTGTTGGTGGTTGTAACCGGTTTGTTTGCATTTCTGTCTGCCCTGGCTATTGCCGACGTGGGCTATTTTGGAATTATCGAGCCGCATTTCCAGAGTTGGGGTGGCGCCCAGGTGTTTGCCGATCTCGTGATTTTGGCCATCCTCAGCTGCTTTTGGATGGTGAGCGACGCTCGCGTAAACCGAGTCAATCCCTGGCCGTTCGTGATCCTCACCCTGGTTGGCGGGTCGTTTGGCCCCCTCCTCTATTTGGTGCTGCGAACATACCGGTTGACAGCGCCAGTGAGCGCAAGACCCCACTAGCCAAGTCTAGACTGCCTGTTGTCTGCAGTTTTTGCCTCGCCTCGCGGGATTGTGAAATCAAACCGGCGTGAGGGGCGTTGCTTCGGCGCGCTGGTCAGCACAATTTGACCACCTTCACTAACGGGGCAGAAAACACATGAGCATGAGACAATCATTGGCGGTAGCGCTTGTTGCCGGTACGGCACTTGGCGCAGGCTATTTTACTTTCGGTTTGAATGCGGGGGCCGCCGGTGGCGGCAATCCTACAACTGGTCTGTGGGGTTTCGACCTTGCGGCGATGGACAGAAACTTGAAGCCAGGCGATGACTTTTTTCGCTTCACTGGCGGCACCTGGATGAAAAAAACGCCGATCCCGGCCGACCGTTCGGTCTGGGGGTCATTCAACATGCTGGCCGCAAAATCCGAACAAGACGTCAAAAACCTCGTCGAAGAGGTTTCGAGCCGTCCGCAGCCCGCAGGTTCGCCCGAACAAAAAGTTGCCGACTTTTATGCGTCCTACATGGATACCAAAGCCATCGATGCCTTGGGCCTCAAGCCGTTTCAAGCTGACCTTGCTGCGATCAACGCGGCGAAGTCTCATGAAGATCTCGTACGCCTAATAGGTAGCCCGGCTTTCGCGGCCAATTCACCTATTGGCTGGGGCATAGGCCTCGACGAGAAGAATCCCGATCGCTACGCGCTCA
>VFKO01000615.1 GCA_009885515.1 Rhodobiaceae bacterium
ACGAAGTTGGTAATGCCCGGGCCGTTCTGCGCAATCGCCATCGCGATCTTGCCCGTCGCGCGCGTATAGCCGTCGCAGATCGTGCCGGCATTGCCCTCATGCGCGCAGTCCCAGAATGTGATCCCGGCTTTCGGAAACAAATCCGATACCGGCATCATCGCCGAACCAATAATGCCAAACGCATGCTCGATGCCGTGCATTTGCAAAACTTTAACGAAGGCCTCTTCGGTGGTCATTTTCATAGGGCGCGGATCCTGTCATCGATGCTCGTCTTTGTACTGATACCACACATACATGGCGCGTTGGCCGAGGCGGCGGAAGGGGGTGAGCGGACCGCGGCCGGGGAGGGGAGAGGTAAAAATCGGTAGATCGAGGGTTTGCCCCTTCCCCGCAATCATCTGCGCCATGCGTCGGCCAGCCTGAGCCGAATACATCACGCCATTGCCGCCATAACCCATCGCGTAGAATATTTTCTGCGTCGGATCGGGCTGAAAAATTCTGGGCATCATGTCGTGGCTGACATCGACCCAGCCCCACCACGAATAGTCAATCTCAATACCCCGCAACGCCGGGAACTTGCGATAAAGCCCTTCCTTGAGACCATTCAAATGCTTTGGATTTCCGGCGTCGGCGCCGGTGATGGCGCTGCGGCTGCCGATCTGAACGCGATTGTCAGGCAGCAGCCTATAATAATGACGCAGCACTCGCGTATCGGTGAGAACGAGCTTTGTCTTGAAGTTGCACGCCGTGATCTCGTCAGCTGTCAGCGGCCGCGTCACAAGCGAGTTCGACAGGATCGGCATCAGCCGATGGCGGGTAAGCCGGTGCATCCCCGGCGCTGTATAGGCAGCGGTGGCAATCGCCACAACACGCGCGCGAACCGTGCCGCCCGGCGTCGTCAAATGATGCACGCCGTTGATCGTTTTCCAGCCGGTGACAGGGCTTGCCGTATGCACCTTGGCACCAAGCGCGCGCGCCATCCGCAAATAACCGAACGCAAGCTTGGCCGCGTGCACGCCAATGCCATCCGGCTCAAGCATGGCACCTGCCGCTTCGTGGTCGAGTACATAGTCGCGATGTATCTCGTCACGCCCCAGAATACGTGTGCGGTAGCCGAAGGTTTCGCTGAGCAGCTTCGATTCCGCTTCCAGCGCCGCCATGCGATTTGGCTTGTGCGCAATATAAAGGTGTCCGCCATCCTGCGGCTCGCAATCAATGTCGCAAATGAGGCCGCGAAAGACATCGAACGCTTCGGCAATTTCGCCGTGCAGGTTCTTGGCGACGTCGAGACCCCAGCGCGC
>VFKO01000406.1 GCA_009885515.1 Rhodobiaceae bacterium
AATGGCGCCCCGGCATGACCACTGACAAACTCATCGCCGAAATGGACGCGAGTTTGCAATTCCCCGGCGTCAGCAACGCCTGGACGATGCCGATCAAGGCACGCATCGACATGCTTTCGACCGGCATCCGCACGCCCGTCGGTGTCAAGGTGATCGGCCGCTCGCTCGCCGACATCGAAACCGCCGCGCGCGAGATCGAGCGCGTGCTGCGCAAGGTGCCAGGCACCGCCAGCGCCTTTTCCGAACGCATCGGCGGCGGCTATTACCTAACCATCGAGCCCGACCGGCGCGAACTCGCGCGCTACGGACTCAGCGTCGATCAGGTACAGGACACCATCGCCATGGCGCTTGGTGGCGAAGCCATCACCACCACCGTCGAAGGCCGCGAACGCTACGCCGTCAACCTCCGCTACCCGCGCGACCTGCGCTCCGATCCGCAGACAATTGCCCAACAGGTCATCGTGCCCATCGCAGGCGGCGGCGTGCCGCTCGGCCAGGTCGCCAATATTAAACTTGAACAGGGTCCCTCCACGATCCGCACTGAAGACGCGCAACTCGCGGCCTATGTCTTCGTCGACGTGCGCGATCGCGACCTCGGCGGCTATGTCGCCGAAGCACGCACAGCCGTGGCGCGCGAAGTGAAATTCCCAGCCGGCGTCTATCCAATATGGAGTGGCCAGTTCGAATATCTCGAGCGCGCCCAGGAAAGGCTCATGGTCGTGGTGCCCTTCACGCTCGTGATTATTTTCCTTCTGCTTTATCTGAACTTCGGCCGTCTGAACGAAACCCTGATCGTCATGCTCTCGGTGCCCTTCGCGCTCGTCGGCGGGCTGTGGCTGACTTATTGGCTTGGCTTCAATTTTAGCGTTGCCGTCGCCGTCGGCTTCATAGCGCTTGCAGGCGTCGCCGCCGAAACCGGCGTGGTCATGCTCATCTACCTCGACAACGCCTACCGCGCCCACGCCGCACGCGCCGCGAGCGAAGGCCGCTCGGTGAGCGCCGCAGACATCACCTTAGCCATCATGGAAGGCGCCGTCGAACGCGTCCGCCCCAAGCTGATGACCGTCGTAGCCATCATGGCAGGGCTCCTGCCCATCATGTGGAGCACCGGCGCCGGCTCCGAAATCATGCAACGCATCGCTGTCCCCATGATCGGCGGCATGGTCTCATCGACCGTATTAACGCTGATTGTGATCCCGGCGATTTATTCCTTGGTGAAGGGCGCCAATGCAGCAGGCCTCGTTCGCTCCACTGCCTCGCCTACGAAAAATTAGCCCGGCCGCCGCGCCGCGATCCTTAGGCTTTGGACCCGTCCGCTCACCGCCGCGACCACGGCGCCAACAATGTCCTCGACCGGCTTGCCAGCCGAACATGCAAGCGAATCGAGCGACACAGGCAACGCCTCGGAAACCAAAACGCGAAGAGCGCTGTCGTCGTAAACGAGTCGATCCACGACGGTGACGTCCGCCAAACCCGAATCGCGAATGGCATCGAGATAGATTTGTGCGGGAAGTGCGCCCGAAACGCAGGCGGAATGCATGTCGGGATTTGACAGAATCCAATCGGGAAGTCCGTCGGCGACGATGTCGCTGACCAACATGCGGCCGCCGGGCTTCAGCACACGATGAATCTCACGAAACACGCGCCACTTTTCCGGCGAAAGATTGATGACGCAATTCGAGATCACCCAATCGACGCTGCCCGACTCGACAGGCAGGTTTTCGATGGCGCCCTGGCGAAGTTCAATGTTGCTCAATCCCGCCTGTTCCGCATTGGTGCGCGCACGCGCCAGCATGACCTCGGACACGTCGATTCCGATCACACGACCCGTGAGTCCTGTCTTTTGCGCTGCAATGATGAGGTCAAGTCCTGCGCCGGAACCCAGATCGAGGACAGTGTCGCCCGCTCTCACGCCGGCAAAGGCCAGAGGGTTGCCGCAGCCAAAACTGTTGCCCGTTGCGTCGGCCGGCACGTTCTTGAGGTCATCCGTTTCGTAACCTGCCGCGATTGCAATCGGCTTGGCGGCGGACGCCCCGCAACAGGCGCCGTCGGAAACGGGCTTCAGCGCCTTCTCATAGAACCGGGCCGCGTTCTCTCGCACGTCGACAATATCGTTCATGGCTTCCTCCAATGTGCATATAGGCACTTTCATGCATATAACACTCGACAAGACCTAGATCAAGCCGAATTGTTCTAGGTAGCGGTCTTTGCAACCTTGCAGAGGTCGCCACCCACGGCGGCTTCGAGAAACTTCGTCGTCTCTAAAATACCTTCAAGCCGTTGGCGGATCGCGGACACATCGATTTGATAGAACACGTGACGCCCCTCCTTGCCCGCTGTAACGACGCCGGCTTCCGCGAGTTGTTGCAGATGCCGCGCGATGACCGACCGGTCTTGCGGCAACCGCTCGGCAACGGCCGCGATATCCGCACGGCCCAGCAGAATGAGTTCTTGAAGAACCGCAATACGCGACGGCTCGCACAGCGCCTTGAAGAAATTCGTATCGAACACGGCCACGCACTGCCGCGCAGCTTCTTTGCGTGAAATTTTCATTTGCGATCCTTAAGTTCCGCAGCTTCCTTTCGACACTATAGCATAGAAAGAAGCTTGACATCCAATAATATATGCATTAGGGTGCACATATGCGTTATACAGGAGTCGAACAATGCGAGTGTTGAAGGTTTTGGGGCTGGCTCTGACCCTCGTTTCGTTCGTTTGGATCCTGCTGGCGGCCAATGCCGGGATGTTTCAGGCGCATGACGAGCAGCCTGCCGTGAGCGCCGGCGAGTTCACACCGGACACGCTGGCGACGCGCAAAAAGAACGCCACGCTGAAAAACTACACCGTCGCCTACTTGGACGAAGGCCAGGGTCCGCCGTTGATTCTCCTACACGGCTGTCCGTTCAGCACCATCGAATGGAAGGATGTTCTTCCCGAACTTACCAAACATTTTCGCGTCATTGCCCCCGATCTCAACGGTCTGGGCGACACGCCCGTGGCGCTGAACGACGACTATCGCTTGCCTCATATCACGGCGATGGTGCGCGAACTGATGGACCATCTGGGCATCAAATCGGCGGCCTTCATCGGCCACGATCACGGCGGCGCCACGGTGCTGCTGTTGATGAAGGATGACCCCAGCCGTATCGAGAAGGCAATCCTCACGAACATCGAGGCCTATGACCAATGGCCGAGCAAGCCGGAAATCCCAAGCCTTCAGCTAATCGTCAATCCGGTCACCAGCCCGTTGTTCCATCAGGCCATTCAATGGCGCTGGTTTCAGCGCGAGACCTATTCCGTCGCCGTGCACGATCCCAAAATTCTGACCGACGATCTGCTCGATTCGTTCGTGCAAGAACATGCCGCGACCGGCGCGCGCTGGCAGCGTTTGCGGCGCTTCTTCACTTGGCAACTCGATCCCGCGCACAGCCGCCTGACGATGGAAGCGGTGCCTGCGATGCGCGCCTTCGACCGGCCGGTGCTGTTGCTGTGGGGCGGCCAGGACACGAATTTCGGCAAACCCCTCGCTCGCCGCTTGGCCGCCGATATTCCCGGCACCGTGGGCGTGCATTGGCTTGAAAATTCCGCGCACTTGCCGATGCTGGAAGAGCCCGCCGCTTTTGCCCAGGCCGCCATCGCGTTCCTCAAGGACGGCCAGGTTTCCCAATCTGCCGCGAGCGAATTGCTGACCGCGCGACAGGCGCAGAACTAATGGCAAACGGCCCAGAACCGGCCCGGAGGACAAACTGCCTTGATCGACTTCTATACCTGGACAACACCAAACGGCCGCAAGATCGCGATCATGCTCGAGGAATGCGGCCTCGCCTACAAAACCCATGCAATCGATATCGGGAAGAACGAGCAATTCACAACTTCGTTCGTGCGCATCAGCCCGAACAGTAAGATTCCGGCGATCATCGATCACGACACGCCCGAAGGATCGATCTCGATCTTCGAGTCGGCGGCGATTCTGATCTATCTGGCGGAAAAGACCGGCAGATTTTTGGCGCCCGCGGGGGCGCGGCGCGCGAAAACGCTCCAGTGGCTGACATGGCAAGTGGCCGGTGTCGGCCCCATGTTGGGCCAGGCGAACCACTTCAATTCCGTCGCGCCGGAGAAAATCGAGTACGCAATCAACCGGTTCACGACCGAGGCCGCACGCCTGCTCAAGGTCATGAACAGCCAACTGGAGAACAACCAGTACATCGCCGGCGACGACTACGGCATCGCCGACATCGCGCTCTATCCGTGGATCGTTCCCACATGGGCGGCAACGGCCAAAGCCAATCCCGGGTTGACGATGGAATTGTCCGCGATAGACCGCTGGATGAGCACGATCAGCGAGCGCGCTGCCGTGGAAGCCGGCATGTCGATGCGTTTTCGCGACTGAGGCGTTGACCGACCGCGCCGATCGCGCCCGCGCCAAACTGATGACCGTCTCAGCCATTATGGCAGGCCTCCTGCCCATAATGTGGAGGTCGGGCGCGGGTTCCGAAATCATGCAACGCATCGCGGTGCCAATGATTGGCGGCATGGTCTCGTCAACAGTACTGACCCTGATCGTGATCCCAGCGATTTATTCGCTGGTAAAGGCAAACGCCAGGCCCTGAATATCGCTTCCCGGGAAAAGGCCTTCGCCAGTTGCATTTTTGGCCACTGCGTCACAATAGTTCTTGTTTTGTTTCTATCACACGTTATAAGTATCTGTTAAATTATACGTGGAGACATTTGATGAGCTTGACTCAAGCATTCCCGTCCGCTGACGGGGCGCTCGCGCATCCAACCGATTTGCGTACGCGGATGACGCAAGGCGAACGCGCGAAGCCCGGCACTCTACTTCAGACACTTCAGTCTACCCGTGCATGTATCGTGCATGCTAAAGGAAATCGGCGGAATTCAGCGAATAAGCGCTAAAAACCCATATTTAAAAATGGCGGAAAACCTTATCATGTACACATGCACGGAAAAACGAGATTCATACCCCCAGCTACCGTTTTCCGCCATTATCGGGCGCACCTGCATCTTGGCTCCCGCAACGGCCTTGCCTCAATCATGGCCGAATTCCGCCAATGCCACACCATACCCAACATGTCGCCCCGCCGCGTTGACAGGGGGAACCGGCGCCCTTATCTGTCCCTCACGGTTTCGCGCAAAACATGGCCGTTTCGGCACGACTCGGAGGCGAACCGCCCTTAACGGGGCGGGCGAAGCGCCTCGACCCTAAATCACCTGCACTCAAGGACCATCCCGAATGTTCGGCATGACTACGCTGGCCAAGAAAATTTTCGGCTCCAGCAACGACCGCATCCTCAAGCCCTATTACGCCAAAGTTCCGCGTATTAACGACCTCGAGCCCGCCATCGCCAAACTGACCGATGACGAGCTGCGCCAGCGCACCGTCGATTTCCGCGAACAAGTTGCAAAAGGCCGCAAGCTCGACGATCTGATGTATGAGGCCTTCGCCACCGTTCGCGAAGCCGCCAAACGCTCGCTCGGCCAGCGCCATTTCGACGTCCAGCTGATCGGCGGCATGGTCCTGAACGCGGGCTGCATCGCCGAAATGAAAACCGGCGAAGGCAAAACGCTGGTCGCAACCCTGCCCGTCTACCTCAACGCCCTTTCCAACAAGGGCGTCCATGTCGTTACCGTCAACGACTATCTCGCCAAACGTGACGCTGAGTGGATGGGCCAAGTCTATCGCTTCCTGGGGCTGAAAGTCGGCTGCATCGTCCACGGCTTGAACGACACCCAGCGCCGCGAACAATACGCCGCCGACGTCACCTACGGCACCAACAACGAATACGGCTTCGACTATCTGCGCGACAACATGAAATACACCACAGCGCAAATGGTTCAGCGCGGCCACAATTTTGCAATCGTCGATGAAGTCGACTCGATTCTGATCGACGAAGCGCGCACGCCCCTCATCATTTCCGGCCCCACCGAAGACCACTCAAATCTCTACAAAATCATTGACGCCTTCATGCCCGAGCTCTTAGCCGAGCATTTTGAGCTTGAAGAAAAACACCGCACCGTCACGCTGACCGAAGAAGGCAACGAGGCCGTCGAAAGCTGGTTGTCGAAAAATGGCATCATGGGTGAAGGCGGCCTCTACGACATAGCCAACGTCTCTTACGTCCATCACGTCAACCAGGCCCTGCGCGCCCACAAACTCTTCCAGAAAGACCGCGACTACATCGTCAAGGACAACAAGGTCGTCATCATCGACGAATTCACCGGCCGCATGATGGAGGGCAGACGCTATTCCGAAGGGCTGCATCAGGCGCTCGAAGCCAAGGAAAGCGTCGCCATCCAGCCTGAAAACGTTACTCTGGCGTCGATTACATTCCAGAATTTCTTCAGGCTCTACGGCAAGCTTGCCGGCATGACGGGCACCGCCTCCACCGAAGCCAACGAATTCATGGAAATCTATAGTCTCGATGTCATCGAGATTCCAACCAATGTTCAGGTCGGCCGCGTCGATGACGACGACGAAATCTACCGCACCATCGAAGAAAAAAACGAAGCCATCATCGAAACCATCAAGGACTGCGCCCAGCGCGGCCAACCGGTTCTGGTGGGTACCGTATCGATTGAAAAGTCCGAAAGCCTGGCCGCCATCCTCAAGAAACAGAAGATCAAGCACAACGTCTTGAACGCCCGCTACCACGAGATGGAGGCCCAGATCATCTCGCAAGCAGGCGTCCCCGGAACAGTGACGATCGCGACAAACATGGCCGGCCGTGGCACCGACATCCAGCTCGGCGGCAATGCCGACATGCGCATCACGGTTGAAACCATCGGCATCGAAGACGAAGGCGAAAAGAAAAAAATCGCCGATCGCATTCGCGCCGAAATCGCTGTAGCCAGACAGAAAGTGCTCGATGCCGGCGGACTTTACGTGCTGGGCACCGAGCGCCATGAAAGCAGGCGCATCGACAACCAGCTGCGCGGCCGCTCCGGCCGCCAGGGCGATCCCGGTCACTCGAAGTTTTATCTCAGCCTGCACGACGATTTGATGCGCATCTTCGGCCAGGACAAGCTCGACGGCATGTTGCAGCGTCTGGGCCTCAAGCACGGTGAAGCGATCTCCCACGGCATGGTCAACGCCGCGGTGGCCAAATCCCAACAACGGGTCGAAGCCCGCAACTTCGACATCCGCAAGAACCTGCTGAAGTTCGACAACGTTATGAACGACCAGCGCAAGACAATCTTCGAACAGCGCCTGGAATTCATCGGCGCCGAGAGCGTCCACGAAACAATTCTGGGCATGCGTCAGCAATTGATCGAAGATCTTGTCAAACGCTATGTCCCCGATAATTCATACGCCGAACAGTGGAAAACCGCCGACCTGGAAACCGACGTCACCGAATTTTTCGGCATGAACCTGCCCATCGTCCAATGGGGCAAGGAAGAAGGCATCGCCGAAGAAGAACTGACTGAGCGCATCACCAAGGCCGCCAACTCGCGCAGCAACGAGCGCATGCAGGCAGCCCCGCCCGACGTTGTCAGTCAGATCGAACGCGCCATCCTGCTGCAAACCATCGACCACGAATGGCGCGAGCATCTGGTGACCCTCGATCATTTGCGCCACACGATCGGCTTGCGCGGCTATGGCCAGCGCGACCCGCTCAACGAGTACAAGACCGAAGCCTTCCTGTTGTTCGAGGGTCTGCTCGCGCGCATCCGCCAGCAAATCACTCGTCAGCTCATGCACGTGCAGTTGCAAATGGAAGCCCCGCCAGACCTCGACGAAAGTGCGCTTCCGCAAATGCGCGCCACCCACATCAATCCCGACACCGGCGAGAACGAATTCGACGACGAACCTATAGTAGGCAGACCGTTGACCAACACGCCGCGTTTGGCCGGACGGCCAATTCCCGTCAACCCGAACGATCCCGCAACCTGGGGCAAAGTCCAGCGCAACGCCCCCTGCCCCTGTGGCTCAGGAAAGAAGTTCAAACAATGTCATGGAGTGATTTGACCAGACTAAAATCACGCAGCGCTCACCGCGGCCGGTCCCCTTCTATCGTCACCCGATACATTTCGCGGCGATGACCGTGATAGTCGTTGAGAGCATAATGCTGCGTACATCGATTGTCCCAGAACGCCGCCGCCCCCTTGGTCCACACAAAGCGGCAGGTGAACTCTGGCTTGGCGCAGTGCTCATAAAGCCAGCGCAACAAAGGCCGGCTTTCATCTTTCGTCCATCCTTCAAACCGCTGCGTAAACCCCACATTCACATAGAGCGCTTTGCGGCCGGTCTCAGGATGCGTGCGCACCACCGGATGAACGGTTGCGGTCTTCGCGTCGTCCGAGGTCTTGGGCTTCATGCTGCGCTGATCATTGTGCCGGTTGGCCTCGCTCAGGCCGTCCACACCATACTGCGCATTGGCCGAATGCACCCCGTTCAGCGCCTCAACCGTGCGCTTCAGGCCCGGCGAAAGCGCATCGAAAGCCAGATATTGATTGGCAAACATCGTGTCCCCGCCAACCGGCGGCACGTCAATCGCGTAGAGGATGGAGCCCAGCGGCGGCTTCTCCATGAACGTCATGTCGGAATGCCAGCCTCCGCCGAAATTCACTTTGTCGTCTTTTTCCTTGAACACGCGCATCACCTCCGGATGGCCTGGAACCGATGGCCCATACGGGTGAATGCTGATCGCGCCAAACCGCCGCGCAAATGTCAGTTGCTGCTCGGGCGTCATCGCCTGATCGCGAAAGAAGATGACGCAGTGATCCAGCAACGCCTGACGCACATCGGCCAGCTCGGCCCCATCCAGGTTACGCGACAGATCCACACCGGAAATTTCAGCGCCCAAAGCGCCAGATACTCGCTTGATCGATATCATGCGCCAAGGCTAGACGCCGCCATGGCAGCTTGCAAGCCGCAAGCAGCGTTGTCATGGCCGCCCTTTCCTGCTGCTATGACTGCACCGCTAAATCAATGAGGCAAGAGCTCATGCAAAAACCCACACCCTTCAAGATTGATATCCCGGAAACCACTATCAACCAGATCCTTGACCGGGTTCGCCAGTTCGAGTGGCCCGACGCCCCCGAAGGCGGTGGCTGGGCCTACGGCACAGACCTCGCAACCATGAAAGACATCGTCGAACACTGGCTTCACAGCTACAACTGGGATCGCGAGCAGGAGATCATAAATCGCCTGCCGCACTTCAAAGCCCGTATCCGTGACCTCGACATCCACTTCATCCATCTGCGCTCGAACGCACCCAAACGCCGCCCATTGCTTATCACCCACGGTTGGCCCGGCTCCTTCATCGAATTCATGAGTGTTATGGAACCGCTCGCCTTTCCCGAAAAATTTGCAGGAAGTGCCAGCGACGCCTTCGACGTCGTAATCCCATCGCTCCCCGGTTACGGCTTCTCCGGTAAACCGGCAAAGCCCATCAGTCCACGTACGATTGCCGCCTATTTCGATGAGTTGATGACTGAAACTCTCGGCTACAGCAATTACATCGCCCAAGGCGGTGACTGGGGATCGTCCGTTTCGGGCTGGCTGGGTTACGAAGGCAAAGGCTGTCGCGCCGCGCATCTCAATATGTTCGGTTGGCGATCGCCTGGCGTCGCTGCTGAAACCCCCGAAGAAAAGCAGGCCGAGAAACACGCCGAAATGCTCTTCAACATGGAAGGAGCGTATTTCCGGCAGCAATCAACAAAGCCGCTAACCTTGTCCTACGCATTGATGGATTCGCCAGTCGGCACAGCAGCCTGGATAATCGAGAAATTCAAAGGCTGGTCCGACCTCGACAATGGAAAACTTGAGTCCATCTACACAAAGGATCAGTTGCTGACCAATGTGATGATCTATCTGGTCACACGCACCTTTGGCACGTCGACATGGCTTTACCGCGGGCTCTTCGAAGACACGCGTGGAGCACCCGTGCCACCCAAATCCAGAATCGAAAAACCGGTTGGCATCGCGCGCTTTCCGACCGATCTCATACCGTTTCCACCGCGCTCATTGGTTGAACGCCACATGAATGTTACACGCTGGACCGAGTTCAAACGCGGCGGCCACTTCGCGGCGATGGAACGCCCGCAAGACTTCATCGAAGACGTTCGCGCTTTCGGAAGAGATCTCGATGCGGGCTGAGAAACAAACATTTCAAGTTGCCGTCGCGCAATCCGAAATCGACGATCTCAAATCCCGCCTCGCCCGCGTACGCTGGCCAAATGAACCCTCAGACAACGATGCCTGGGACTGGGGCACAAACCTTTCCTACATGAAGCGCCTCATCACCTATTGGCGCGACGAGTTTGATTGGCGCAAGGCGGAAATCGAACTGAACCGCTTCCCGCAGTTCACGATCGATCTGCCCGCCGGAGACGAAACTCATACCATCCATTTCATTCACGAAAAGAGTTCCGGCAACTCGCCACTGCCCTTGATTCTGACTCATGGCTGGCCATCGACCTATCGCGAATTTCTAGACGTCGTCGAGCCGCTTGCTCATCCCGAGCGCTTCGGCGGCGATGCCGAAGACGGCATGGACATCATCGTGCCCTCGCTCATCGGCTTTGGGTTTTCCTCCAAACCCATATCACCGGTCGGCCCCGCCAAAATTGCTGAGCTCTGGCACCGCTTGATGCACGACGTGCTTGGATACAAACGCTACGCAGCGCAAGCGGGTGACTGGGGCAGCTTCGTCACTTCGCGCCTGGCACTTCAACATCCAGAAAGCGTTGTCGCGATCCATCTCACCATGCTGCCACTGCGGCCGAATTTGAAACACGAGTCTCAACCCCCGGTCACCGCAGAGGAAGCGGACTGGATTCCGAAGATGAAGGCGTGGTGGGCGCAGGAGGAAGGTTATCGCTCGATTCAATCGACAAAGCCAATGGCGCTCGCCTACGGACTGATGGATTCGCCCGTCGGCCTCGCAGGCTGGCTCGCCGACAAATACTGGCGTCTGGGCGACACACGCAAGAACCATCCCTACACCGGCATGGAGCAGCGCTTCCCCATGCATACCATGTGCACGCAACTTTCGCTCTACTGGTTCTCCGGCACCATTAATTCGGCCAACATGCTCTACAAGGCCGCCCCGGCGGAACACAGCGCCCAGATCAAACCCGGCGAACGCGTCACTGTCCCCACTGCCTATTCCGACTACCCAATGGATGTTTTACCGCCTACCCCCGAAAGCTGGGGCCGCCGCAGCTACAACATTGTCCGCTGGCGCGAAATGAAAGCCGGCGGCCACTTCGCGGCGATGGAAGAACCGAAAGCCTTCGCTGACGACG
>VFKO01000499.1 GCA_009885515.1 Rhodobiaceae bacterium
ATCCTGCGCTGGACCCCGCCCCCGGCGTCAAAGGCGCAAGCGGCGGAGTAGGGCGGTGCCGGCCCGCGAGGCCGAATTCAGGGCCATCGTGCAATCCGATCCCGGCATCGCCGCCATGTGTGCTGCGATGTCGTCCTTCGGCGCCCCCGATTTGTGGCTGGTCAGCGGCGTTCTGTTCCAAACGGTGTGGAATGTGCTCGAAGGCCACCCACGCGGCCACGGCATCCTCGACTACGACCTCTTCTACTTCGACGAAGACACGTCGGAGGAGGCCGAAGACCGCTGGATCAAACGCGCCGCCGCTCATTTCGCTTTCGCCCCGAGCGAGTTGCAACTGCGCAACCAGGCCCGCGTCCACCTCTGGTATCCGAAAAAGTTCGGCGTCGCTTACCCGCGACTGCACTCCTCCTGCGACGGCGTGAAGCAATTCCTGATGCCCGCCTGCATGGTGGCCATCCGGTCGAACGGGAGCGGCGTCGAGTTGTTCGCCCCGCTGGGCCTCAACGACGTATTCGACCGCCTGATCCGCCCGAACCCGCTGTGGCGGGGCCCATCCCGCCCGAGATATCTGGAAAAAGCCAAACGCTACATGCGAGACTGGCCGTCAGTTCGTTTCGCCACGGAGGAAGCCGCATGATGATCCGATTGTTCGCAAGCCTGGTCTTGGGGATGGTGTTGGCAGTATCCGTGCAAGCCGCCGACAAGGTTTTGCGGCTGGCGCCGATGGACGAAGGCCCGCGCGATGCCTCCTTTCAGAAGTTCCGCAACGACTTCAAAGCGATCATCGCCCGCAAGGACGCCGTGGCGTTGATGAAAATCGTGATGCCAAACATCAAGAACTCGTTCGGTGGCGACGACGGTGCTACAAACTTCAAGAAAATGTGGAAGCCCGCCGACCCCAAGAGCGACATCTGGCCGATGCTCAAACTCGTCGTCGACATGGGTGGCAACTTCGACAGCAAGACGATATTCTCCGCCCCCTACGTCTTCAGCGCCTTCCCGAGCGACGTCGACGGCTTCGAGACAGTCGCAGTCACCACGCCCAAGGCCGTGATGCGCACAAAACCCAATGTCGGCGCGGCGATCGTGCGTCAACTCGACTACGACATTCTCACACTCACGGCTGGCGCGAAAAAACTGCAACACGAAGCAGGCCTCGGCGACTGGCTCGAAGTCTCCGACGCCGCAGGCATTCGCGGCTTCGTCCTCCAGCGCGACGTCCGCAGCCCCATCGATTTCCGCGCCGGCTTCGAAAAGCGCAAAGGCGGCTGGCGCATAACCGACCTCGTCGCCGGCGATTGATGCGTGCCGCAAGTCTCATTGAATCTCGAACTCACCGCGCCCTACGAGTGGTCTCCGCTGGTAAAGTTCTTTTCGGCCCGTATCATCCCCGGTGTCGATCACGTAGTGGGAAGCAGCTACAGCCGGACCATCTCGATGGGGCGTGGCACCGGCAGTCTCACCATCACGCCAACCGCCAAAGCATTGTCGGCGCAGGTCCATATCAACGGCTCCATCAACGAAGGGCTCATCTCGAAAAAACTACGCTTGCTCGCCAACACCGACGCGCCAATCGGCAAAGGCAACAAGCACCTCGCGCGCGACAAACTTCTGGCGCCGCTGCTGCGCAAACGCCCCGGCCTGCGTGTCCCCGGTGTTTGGGATCCGTTCGAACTCGGCGTGCGCGCGATCTTGGGCCAACAAGTTAGCGTGGCTGGTGCAACAACACTCGCAGGCCGCATCGCGCTCAAATTCGGAAAGACAATCAAAACCAAATCGCCTCAGCTCACCCATCTCTTCCCTACAGCTGAATCACTGGCGGAGGCAAACTTGAGCGGCATGGGTCTTACAACCCGGCGCGCCGCGACGATAACCGGATTCGCGAAAGCAGTCTGCGCCGCACGAAGCCTTCTCGACAGTTCAAAGCCGCTCGACGATTTCGTAGCAGGCCTGGTCAGCCTCAACGGCTTTGGCCCCTGGACCGCGCACTACATGGCGATGCGCCTGGGCTACTCCGATGCATTCCCGGCCTCCGACCTCGGCGTGCGCAAAGCGCTCGCCATGGCGCCGGAAAAAGACGTGCTTCGCATCGCCGAATCCTGGCGCCCCTACCGAGCCAGCGCCGCAATGCACCTCTGGGCGTCCTTAGGTGACTAGAGCTGCCCACCTCTTTGTCGAGCGCATCAAATGCCCGATTGGCATCTTGTTGCTGACGCACGACGGTATCTGCGTCTGCAATGCCGAGTTCGAGAACCAGGAAGAACGCCGCGATCACGAACTTGCTTACCATTTCCCAAACGCAACGATAGAGCGCAGTTCCAGTCGCTCCAACTTCGCCGAAGCCCTGGCGCGCTACTTCAAAGGCGAACTTCGCGCCATCGACAATCTCCCCGTCGCCAAACTGGGCACGGAATTCCAGCAACGCACCTGGAAGGCCCTCCGGCGCATCCCCGCGGGCCAAACTCGCTCCTACGGCGAACAGGCTGAAAAACTCGGCCACCCCAACGCCGCCCGCGCCATCGGCCGCACCAACGGCCTGAACCCGATCTCGATCATCGTACCCTGTCACCGTCTCATCGGCGCCAACGGCTCACTCGTCCACTACGGCGGCGGACTTGAGCGCAAGCGCTGGTTGATCGAGCACGAATTCAGGCGTAGCAAGCCGAATACACGCAAATTTGTTTCGCGATCTGTCTTGGCGTAAAGCCAACTGTTCCGTCGGCACAATCGAGAGTAACCAAAGTGACTGCAGCGCGCGCCACTCCAGCATTGAAAACCTGGCAGACCCTGTTGCTCTGCGTCACCATATTTCCGCTGATGGCGAATACGGCTGAAATATTCGCCACAAAAAAGTACGGCTGGCAGAACGACATCATCACAAGTGACATGGTCTTGGCTGGCGCCATGCTCGGCGCTTTCCTGATAATGACCACGCGTATCATCATTGACTGGCGCACTGCGGCGCTCGATCAGCGTTTGCATGGCCCCATGGCGATCATGATATTGGCCTCTGCAGGTATGGGCGGATACAGCATCTATGCAATTGCTACCCGAACCCACACAGAGCCGTATGCCACATTCTTCTTTCTCGGTGTCTCGTTGGCATGCTTGGTTCTGATGGCCATGGCCCCGCAAAAGCCGAAGTCCTAGTGGCCAGCTATCAAGGATTGCTGATACAGACTTGTTCGGTTCGGAGTTTGTAAGGAGTAAGGAATTGCACCGCGAAGCCGCGAAGGACGCAAAGAAGAAAGTGGTTGGCGCTTTGTGCCGAGCAGCTTATCACTCGGCGGGCAGCGCCCATTCTGTTATTTTCTTCGCGTCCTTCGCGGCTTCGCGCTGAAATTATTTTTACTTGTTTCGTGTCATTCACTAATGAGTGTGGGTACCAGATTCAGTACGGGAGGCTGAAATGCGCAAGCTCATGCTTACTTGCCTCTGTCTTACGGCGTTTGCGGGAAGCGCATTGGCGGCCGCGAACAAGGACGCGGCCGCAGCCTACGCACGTGGCGACTACGCGCAGGCGTTCCAGCTTTGGCATGCCCTGGCCGAAAAAGGCGACTATGACGCCCAAGCGATGGTGGCGTTCTTGTACCACGACGGAGAAGGCGTCGAGAAAGATCTGGTGCGCGCGCATATGTGGTTTGAGATTTCAAGGTCGCTCTCCCCGGCCAACGAACAGAGTTGGCACGATGCGTCCGATGCCCTCGACCTTACGGCCAAGAATATGACGGCAGAGCAAATCGCTGAGGCGCGTGAGATGGCACAAACCTGTCAAACGCAAAATTACAAGGACTGCGACTAAATCCGGGCTGCACAGCCACTTGTTTCCGCAAGCGGAGGGAAGACAGAAAATGTACAATCCGCGCCCGCTTGCGCTACCGCATGCACACATCTCCAATCATCTCCAACACAAAAAGCGATGTCATCCCGCGCGCGCTGCAGCACTCTTGTGCTGCTGCGCTGATGCGGGACCCACCCGGGTGCAGCTTCACAGCCCCTTGCCCGGCACCTCGTATGGGCCCCGTGTCTGCGGCGCAGCATGAAGGATGCTGTTACCCGCGCACGGGGTGACAGAATTGTTTTCGTGCGGAACGGAGTGAATGTTTGTGTGCATGCAGTGGGCAAGCGGGGCAAGTCCCTGCGCAGCCCTTGTGGCGCGCAGGGGATGGGGGAAATTCTACGGCCACTGCGACTGAGCCTACTCCGCCGCTTGCGGCTTGAGCCTTTCCACCGGTTGGTCCAACCGGCCAAGAAGCGGGGACATGACCAAAAGCGCGGCGCCGATCCCGGTTCCCCACAACGCGATCATCGTGAAGACGTCGTTGTAAGTGGCCAGCGCCTTGGCCGGGTCCAGCACCTGACCCGCAATCGTTTCGGTGGCGGCGAGTTGGGCGATGAGTGCGGAGAGATACCCCGCCGCCGCGGAAGCCAAAAACCACGTCGCCATGATCGTGGCAATAATCGCGGGCGGCGCGAGCTTCGACATCTGCGACAGGCCGACAGGTGACAGGCACAACTCGCCCGTCGTGTGCAGCAGATAGGCCAGCACCAGGAAAATCATCGGCACGCGGAAATCGGGGCCGGCGAAATTCTCGGAGCCCCAAACCAAAAGAAAGAAGCCGGCGCTGACTTGCAACAGCGCCAGCGCAAACTTTGCAGGCGGGTTGGGGTCAAGCCCGCGCCGAGCCAGGAACGCCCAAAGTGCCGCGAAGGCCGGTGCCAGCAACAGAATGAAACCGGAGTTGAACGACGCCGTCTGCGCCGGCTGAATAGCGACGCCGAAAAGATCAAGCACTGTGTTGCGCTCTGCAAAGAGCTTGAGCGACGACCCGGCCTGATTGAACAACGTCCAGAAGACGACGGCAGTCGCGATCAGGAGAAGCGCCAACATGAGGCGTGCGGTTTCCTCCCGTGTGCATTTGCGCGCCATGAAGATGCCGATGTAGGCCAACACGCAAACAGCACCGGCAGCGAGCGCGTAACCGACCAGGTCGAAGCGCTGCACGAATGCCCAAACCAAACCAAGCCCTGCGAGCGATGCCAGGTAAATCGCCCACTCCAGAGTGATCGGACCCAGAACGGCTTTGGCGAGCTTCGCCGGATCGGGTGGCTCGCCGTGCCCTTCGAGCATCGGTTTGCCCCAAACGAAAACCAGATAACCCGCAAGCATGCCTAAACCCGCCAGGCCAAAACCTAACCACCAGCCGAACTCCTGTCCCAGCCAGCCGCACAGGATTGCCGCCCAAAAGCTGCCCAGATTGATGCCGTAGTAAAACAATGTGAAACCAGAATCGCGGCGCGGATCGGCCTTGGGATAAAGCTGACCGACGAGCGACGAAATATTCGGCTTCAGGAAACCAACGCCCATCACGATCAAAGCCAACGCCATATAAAACACGCCAGCAAAGAACGGATCGCGGCCCCGGACTGACAGTTCGAACGAGCCCTTGGGCAGGATCGCGGGCAGAGTAGCATCTGCAGCCAGGTCTTTGATCGTCAAACCGCCGTCTTTTCCGGCCACGAATGAATATGAATTTTCGCCGACGACGAGTTTGACATCGCGCACACGGCCGCGGCCCTCGACCTGGAAATTGTACTCAGACCCTTGATACGTCAGCACTTGGGTCGCGGCCGGTCCCTCGACCGCCATCAACGAGTGCCCGGCGACCAGCAGCAGCGCGCCGAAAGCCACCGCCTTGCGCGTGCCCAAATAGTGATCGGCAAGCGAACCGCCGACCAGAGGCAGCAAATAGACCAGTGCAATATACGCACCAACCTGACCGTTGGCGAATTTGTCGTCGTAAAGAAAATGCTGTGTCAGATAAAAGATGAGCAGAGCCCGCATACCGTAGTAGGAAAAACGCTCCCACATCTCGGCGAAAAACAAGATCATCAGCCCGCGCGGATGGCGGCGCAACTGCAGCACCACGGGGATCGCCGTGATCAGCGTGATAAGGACGCCGGCGATGACGATTATGTTCATGGCTTGCCGATTGTTTGGAGTTGCACTGCTTCACAAAAGCAGGTGACGCAGAAATCCGCAAGCGCCCACTGGCGGGCGCGAGGGCCTTGCGCCGTGTGCCCATGGTGATAGGGTAGCGGCCTCTTTCCGGCTGGGTGAGTTGCATGCGATTCCTTTCGACGAATTTCGTACTTGGTTGGGCAATGGTGTTAGTCCCTGCGGCGCCGGGCGCGTGGGCAGCTGATGACGTGCTCGAAGGCTGGGATCAGTACAAATTCGGCATGACGATCGAGCAGGTGCGGGCCGTGCCCGGCGTCGCGTGGGGCGAGACCCAGCACGAAGAAGTCAAACTCTACGATGTAAAGTTCACGTTTCTGGAAGCGGCTGCACCAGCCAAGATCGGGACCGGCACTTACAATCTGCGCATCGACTTCAAGCCGGACGTCGGTCTCACGCGGATAGGACTGGAGGACAAAACGCCGGTGAAGTCGATTGCCGCGTGCGAGCGCAAGTTTACGAACGCACTCAGCGAGCTGGAACGACGGCACGGTGCGCTCGGCACGAATTCGAAGGTGGGTAAGACGGACACTCCATTCGGCACGTTGAACAACACTTGGCGCAATGCGCCAACAGGCTCATCGAAATACAGCTACCTGATTGCGACAATGCAGTTCAAACCGGATGATCCGGTGCGCCGGAGCATTGAGCTAAATGCCATACGCAAGTTTGACGACAAATGGGTGTCACTGAGGGCGATCAGCCCTAACGATATAACTATCTGCGAGGTCACGATCGGGTATATTGACGCTTCGTCCCTGTAGCTGAGCCATTGGCTCCCCCTGCGGGGCGACCGCAACTGGGAAACTAGTACCCGGAATCACACCTGGTTGACACGGGAAACATCACATTTCCCTCGGCTTGTTTTTCCCGGGAGCGCGGGCATACTGCCCGCTCTGCTTCTCGCGTTCCAAGGGCGGGCAGGATGCCCGCGCTCCCGGGGAATAGGCCGTGGCGGAATTGTGCTTGCAATCGCACGAAAGAGTTCTATATTCGTTCCATCCGATCAGGCGCGCCTGTTTGCGTGCCTGTCCGCTGCGACTTGAGATTTGAATATGAACTTGGAAATTGTTCCGGCGGTGGCGCGGGAGCACGAATGCAAGCGCGTGCGCCACCGGCCTCGATCAAGGCTGAATGCGTTCCATGACCGTGCATGCATACATGCAGATAATCCTGAAAGTGGCTGGAGGCAAAAAAGCCGGATTTCTTTGGAAAACGAAGTTAAAAAGAGCTTATATGCACGTATGCATGCGTTGGTATATACACAGACCATTAGCGATTACGGTGACAGTGCCTGTGGGTGGCCCTGAAATCTGTTACGGTTTTGTTACGCAATGTGACGCGTTTGTTACGTTGAAAATGGCGGCCAGCCGCCAATGTTACGCTGTTACGCTTGGGTGAAGTTAGTGTTTGAGTTTCAAGCTTACATTGCCAATCTCACGCGAAAACGCAAAATCGCGAAAGGAACAAGAAAGGCAAGTCCATTTGCGCTCGAGAATACCAACGGCCGGAAGTCTTGAACTTTAACACTGCCGTCTTCGCGTGAGAGCCTCTTTTGCGCCTTTGTTGTCACTTACTGATGATAGTGGGTACTAGTGTTCCGCCCCAAACGTCAGAATCCGGTGTTCGCTCGCTCCGCGCCAGTCGCGGAAAAATCGCCGCAGGGGAGCTTGACTGCGCCAAGATAGTTCCTTATATGTTCTAACTTCGGTGTTGGGATTATGGCAAACTCTTCTTGCCGCTGCGACTTGACAATTGAAAAGGTTTCCAAAACTTGCTTTGGGGAAGTGGCGGCCTCCTCGATATGCACGTCAATTACGCGAAAATGGTGCGGCATTTCCCCTTGGCACTGGAGGCGAGGGGACACTGTGCCCGCAGGCAGGATAGGACAAACGGGACAGGACAGAGCAGGACAGTGTCCGATGTCCTGTTTGCCCTGAAAGGAGTGGCTAAAACCAGCCGCTTTTTCCGCAAGATAGGACAGCGGTTTCACCAAATAGCCCATTGCGCCCCCATGGGTGCGCGCACTAGCTTGGGTCAAGTACTCAAAGGGTCCAAAAACACATGACTGCCATCAACGAAGTCGCCGACCTGTCATATGAAGGCGAAATCGCCATTCTCACCTTGAATTCGCCGCCCGTAAACGCCTTGGCGGCGCCGGTGCGTGACGGATTGTCACTCGGCGTCAAACAGGCGGCAGCCAATCCAGAAGCGAAGGCCATCGTTATCATCTGCCTCGGCCGGACGTTTATCGCCGGCGCCGACATCACCGAGTTCGGCAAACCGCCGAAAGGCGCAAGCCTTCTGGATACCATCTCCACGATGGAAGACGCCGCGATACCGGTCATCGCCGCCATTCACGGCACCGCGCTGGGCGGCGGACTGGAAGTTGCGCTCGCCTGCCACTATCGCGTCGCAGTGCCGTCCGCAAAATGCGGTCTGCCTGAGGTGAACCTGGGACTTCTGCCTGGCGCCGGAGGGACACAACGCCTGCCACGCGCCATTGGCCCTGAAATGGCTCTGGGCATGGTGACATCTGGCGAGCACATCGGCGCCGCCCACTGTTTGAAATTGGGTCTGCTCGATGCCGTCGTTGAAGAAGGCAAGTTGCGAGAGGGCGCAGTTGCATTCGCCAGACAGGTTATTGACGAAAAGCGGTCATTAAGGCGGCTCCGCGATATCGACGACAAACTCATTGCTGCGCGGGCGCGCCCTGAAATGTTTCAACAATTTCGCCAGGTCAACGCGAAAAAATTCCGCGGCTTTCAGTCGCCCGAGTCGAATATCCGCTGCATAGAAGCTGCCGTAAATTTACCGTTCGACGAAGGCATCAAAGTCGAACGCAAACTGTTCATGGAATTGATGTCGGGCGTGCAGTCGGCAGCCCAACGCTACGCCTTCTTCGCCGAACGCGCCGTCTGGAAGCTGCCCGATGTGCCCGACGACACGCCGACGCTACCGGTCGCCAAAGTCGGCGTCATCGGTGCCGGCACCATGGGTGGCGGGATCGCCATGAACTTTCTCAATGCGGGCATCCCTGTGACCATCGTCGAGACGCGGCAAGACGCGCTCACGCGCGGGCTTGTCACCATCCGCATGAATTACGAAAACACGGTCAAGCGCGGGCGCCTGACGATGCCTGACGTCGAAAAGCGCATGGCACTGTTGAAAGGCACCTTGTCCCTCGACGATCTGGCCGACCGCGATCTCATAATTGAAGCGGTATTCGAGAACATGGAGTTGAAGAAAGAGGTGTTTGGCAAACTCGACAAGATTGCCAAGCAAGGCGCAATTCTGGCAACGAATACCTCGTACCTGAACGTCGACGAAATCGCCTCGGCAACGACGCGGCCGGAATCGGTGATCGGCTGGCACTTCTTCTCGCCCGCCAATGTTATGCGCCTGCTCGAGGTAGTGCGTGGTGCCAGGACGTCCAAGCCCGTGATCGCGACCTCAATGCAGATGGCGCGCAAAATTGGAAAGGTCGCAGCCCTCGTGGGTGTCTGTCCTGGGTTCGTCGGCAACCGTATGCTGGCCCAGCGCCAGCGTGAGGCGCAAAAGCTGATCCTCGAAGGCGTGATGCCTTGGGACGTTGATCGCGTTCTCTACCATTTTGGTTTTCCGATGGGCCCCTTTCAGATGTCGGACCTTGCGGGCCTCGATATCGGCTGGTCGAAGGAAAAGTCGACCAGTTCGACTATTCGCGAAATACTGTGCGAAATGGATCGTCGCGGACAGAAGACTGGCGCAGGATTTTACGACTATGACGCCGATCGCAACGCAAAAATGTCGCCGGTGGTTGAAAAGATCATCCTCGAATTCGCGGCGAAAAAGGGCATCACCCGACGCGCCATCAATGATGCGGAAATCCTGGAACGCTGCATCTACCCCATGATCAATGAAGGCGCAAAAATCCTCGAAGAAGGCAAAGCGATCCGCGCCTCCGACATCGACGTCGTCTGGATCAACGGCTACGGCTGGCCGGTCTATCGCGGCGGTCCGATGTTCTTCGGCGACACAATGGGGCTCGACAAGGTTCTCGCCAAAATGCGCCAGTTCGAGTCCGAAATGGGTCCCGAATTCGCACCGTCTAAGCTACTTGAAAAATTAGCAGACGAAGGCAAACGCTTCCTGGATATGAGATAACCCTTAGACAAGCAAATTTCGGAGTTCATCATGCGCCAAGCCGTCATCGTTTCATATGCCCGCACAGGTCTCGCGAAAGCGGGGCGGGGTGGATTTAACAACACGTCGAACATGACCATGCTCGGTCACGCGATTGAACATGCGGTCAAGCGCTCGAAAGTCGACCCGAAAGAAGTCGAGGACGTCGTCGCCGGTTGCGTGGCGGCTTCGGGCAATGTGGCACGCGCCGCCGCTCTATTGGCCGGATTGCCGATTACGACCGCAGGCGCCACCGTCAACCGGGCCTGTTCGTCCGGGCTGAATGCAATCGCCAACGCCGCACACTATGTGGTCGAGGAAGGTGCGAACATTGTTGTCGGTTGCGGTGTCGACTCGATCAGCTATCAGGGCGGGGGTGGTGGCGGACGTGAAGCACGGCTCACCGACATGTATCCCGATTTCTGGATGCCGATGATCGACACGGCGGACGTCGTCTCCGAGCGCTACAAGGTCAGCCGCGAATACCAGGACGAATTCTCGCTTGAATCGCAACGCCGCATGGCGGCAGCCCAGCAAGCGGGCAAGTTCAAGGACGAAATCATCTCGGTCAAAACCCAGATGAAGAGAATCGACAAGGACACCAAAGCCGAATCCTTCGTCGACGCCGTCGTAGATCGCGACGAATGCAATCGTCCCGACACGACGCTTGCTGGATTGGCAAAACTCGAGCCAGTGAAGGGCGCAGGCAAATTCGTCACCGCCGGCAACGCCAGCCAGCTGTCCGACGGCGCTGCCGCCGTCGTCATCATGGAAGCAAAGGAAGCAGAGCGCCGCGGGCTTCAGCCACTGGGCGCCTTCAAAGGTTGGGCAATCGCAGGCTGCAAACCAGACGAGATGGGCATTGGCCCGGTGTTCGCGGTGCCGCGCCTGCTCGAAC
>VFKO01000061.1 GCA_009885515.1 Rhodobiaceae bacterium
AACGCTCTTGACAGTGGCTCTATAGTTCACTATACGTTCCATAAGCGCGCGCAAGCTATTTTTCCTGCGCACACCGCCGCTTGACATCGTGAAAAAAACCGGCGCGGGCCTTGGGGAGGGGCGGGCCCGCCTCGTGAGCCCGCGCGAAAAATCATTGCGGGTGAGTGCCTGGAATTGCGCCTTGCGGGACAATAGGACAGGACAACGGGGACAGTGTTCTGAGACAGTGTCCGATGTCCTGTTCGTCCTGAAATGAGTGGCTGAAACCCGCCGCTTTTGCCGCAGAACAGGACAGCACTTTCCCCCAAACACCCGAATGGAGGGCCAAACCCCTACTTGATCTTCAACAACTCGATGTCGAACTGCAAAACTTGGTCGGCCTTGATCTTGTTGCCCTTGCCCTTGCAGCCATAGGCAAGCCCCGAGGGGATCACCAGCTGCCATTTGTCGCCCTCGCGCATCATGAGCAGCGCCTCCTGCCAGCCCTTGATCACCCCGCCCGCTTCGAACTCGGCCGGCGGATCGGAGGCCTTGTTCTCGTCAAACATCGTGCCGTCGGCAAGGCTGCCGCGATAATGCACCTGCACGATGGAAGCCCAGGTCGGATGGCGCGTGCCGGCGCCCGCCTGCACCACCTTGTACTGCAGCCCGCTCTCGGTGACCTTGAACCCGTCCCTGGTTTTGTTGGTCTCCAGCACCGCCTGCATCTTCGCCCAGTTCGCCTCGTCGCGCGGCGGGCAGGCATCAACCGCCCGCACCTTTGCTTTGGGCTCGTCGCCCGACAGATCAAACACGCAACCCCCAACGGACAACGCCGCCAGGGCAACAACTCCAAGACGGCCAAACAGCTTCACGGGCAAAACTCCGGGTGGATTGAAACGCTGGCCGGAAATTGCCCCGCCCACCCCGTGCAATGCAAGCCCGATATGCTAAGACGCCCCATTCGATCAAGGACGCGAAAATGAGCCAATCTCCACGACAAGCCATCTTCATCACCGGTGCTGCTTCGGGAATGGGGCGAGAAACCGCCAAACTTTTCGCTTCAAAAGGGTGGCTGGTTGGCGCCAGCGACGTCAACATGGATGGGCTGAAAACGCTGGAGCAGGAACTGGGTTCGGAAAACTGCTGGATCCACAAACTCGACGTCACCTCAAAGCCCAGCTTCGATGCCGCCCTCGAAGGCTTTGCCGAAAAGTCGGGCAACCGCCTCGACCTGATGTTCAACAACGCCGGCATCGGCGAATCGGGCTGGTTCGAGGATGTGCCCTATGACGCGGCCATGCGCGTGGTGCAGATCAATTTTGTCGGCGCCCTCAACGGGGCCTACGCGGCGTTGCCGTTACTGAAGAAAACGCCGAACTCGCTGCTGTTCACGACCTCGTCGTCGTCGGCGACCTACGGCATGCCGCGCATCGCGGTTTACGCCGCCACCAAGCACGCAGTGAAAGGCCTGACTGAGGCGCTGTCCATCGAATGGGCCCGCCACGGCATTCGGGTGGCCGACGTTCTGCCGGGCCTCATCGACACGGCAATCCTGCGCTCAACGCCCAACCGCACCGGCGACAAGCCCAAACCAACTGAGGAGCAGTTCTACGCCAATGTGCCAAAGAAGGGCATGTTCCGCCTCATGCCCGCCGACAGCGTCGCCAAGTGCGTCTGGTCGGCCTATCACGGCAAGAAGTTGCACTACTACGTGCCGGACGAAATCGCCTGGATCGACCGCATAAAAGGTTTCGCGCCCAATTTCATCCGGGCGCGAATCCTGAAACTGTTTCCGGCACCAACTGGACGCTAAAGGTTTCGTCCCCGCTGCGGCCGATAGAAAATGTGAGTACCGATCGACGCCACTTTCACCATCCGCGACGCCCAGCCAGGGCTCACATAGTCGGCGTGATAGAACGTGGCGCCTGCGGCCACTGGATTGACCTTGCCGCCGGTGCGCATGACGTTGGCGGCAATACGCTGTGCCTGACGCCACGATCCGCCGTCGCGAACCTTGTCGGCGATCCCGTCGCAGGTGAACGAGAACTGGCAGCCGGTCCGGCGTTTTGACCCTTCATAGACGACACCGCAGATATTGCGCGGACGCCCGGGAACCTTGGTCCGGGCAATCACGACCTCGGCAACTGCGCGTTGACCCGTCAGGCTTTCACTGCGCGCCTCAAAATAAATGGCGGTCGCCAGGCAATTCTTCTCGCTCAGATAGGCTTGATAAGCCGGGCGGTTCACCAGATCGCGAACGACTGTCAGCGGTGACGGATCGCGCCTCATTTCCACGACAGCGGCCGTCGAAGGCCACAACAATAGGCGCGTAACTGCGCCAGTCTGTTCTGGCAGCACATTCGCGTTCAGCTCAGGCACTGCCAGCGCAATCGTAAACGCGTACAACATCGCACCGCCAACGGCAGCCCGCAGAATTCTGTCATTTCGGCGCAAATGCGCCAATAGTCCATACGTCTTCGCCATGTTAACCTCCATGGTTTGGAAGGCGTTCACCCCTTGTGAGGCCTTTGGGTCCCGTGAAGTGGACCTCTTGTTGTTGGCTACGTTGCAGCCCTTGGGCCAGTAACCATTCATCCGGCATAGAACGGCCCGGTACGCGGTAAATTCGGGTCGTTGCATTAGCAACCTGAGCGCTCCCTTATGGGTAATGTTCAGTCGACGGGTACGAACTGTCCCGCTGCAGTGCAACAAACTCCGGGTTGTATAGGCATTAAGTGCTCACGTGTCAGCTTGGGACGGCCCAAATAGGTACGGCAAGCTGTCACACCTGCGACATTGCTGTATTTACGAATTTAACTTGCCTTTTTAAGTTACATAAAAATAAAGAAAATCAACTAATCTGTATAGTAGAAAATCTTTTCTTCAACTAATCAATACGAACACGACAAAAACGTCAGACTCTCCTCTGCGTTTCATATTGGTCATGAACAAGGTTTAATGGGGAAAAATGGCGTTTGCTGGCGCGGCCATACGCAGGAGCGGTGCCTGGCGCCCTCGACCCTGCACTTTCCTCAGATCATCCCCGAGAAAGATATCGCGCTAACGCATTGATTACATTGAGCTACGTGCCCAATGCCGCCTGAGCTGCAGCGAGTCTTGCTATCGGCACCCTGAATGGTGAGCATGATACATAATCGAGACGTACTGTCTCGCAAAAGTGAATTGAAGCCGGATCGCCGCCATGCTCACCGCAAATGCCAAGCTTCAATCC
>VFKO01000630.1 GCA_009885515.1 Rhodobiaceae bacterium
ATTGTTACATCGGGCGCATTTTTTCCGGCCACCTCTCCGAGTCAAGTTTGCCGGTGCAATTTGACCGGACGTGTCCGACGCAGACGTACGTCCGGCGACGGAGCAACGCTGACAAGCCGTGCGTCGGAATCATTGCGGCGCTGTTCGATCCAGGCTTCCACCTCCGCGAGGTCCCAGACGACGCAGCGGGGTGTGAGATTGAAGCGACGGGGAAATTCGCCGCGGCGCTCCATTTCGTAAATCGTGGTGTCTGCAAGCGGTACGATCAGTCTGAGTTCCTTTCGGCGCAGCATCCTTTTCACGCGGCCGAGTGAATTGAAACTTGGAATGTCGCGAGGGGACAGCGGTCGCCCCATTTGAACTTGAGCCAAGGTCATTCTCCATGACGGGTGCCAAAGGACTCTCCCTCGGCAGATCTCCCATCATGACAATCTGCTCAGACCTCTCACTCTCGCTTCAGCATCGGAGATCGGCGCCGCCGTTGTTTCGGCTAGCCTGGATTGCTATCACTCCGAATGAGATGGGGTGTCGTGATACCGTGGCGTAGTTTGGCGCACTCTCGGATTTGAGTGTTTTTTGACGGTAAAAACAACGGTGTTTGGATTTCTCTGATTTTTTAAGCGAGCAAAATCAACGCGATAATTGGCTCGTTTACAATCGAGTGGGAGTAGGGGATTGGCGTAGTCGGGCGTAGAACATCGTATAAAAACAATACCTTATCGTCTCTTTCATTGATGATCAGCCTTGTATCATCAATTGGACCACGCGCTTCGGAAAGTGGTTGGATTTGCAAGGCTTATTCTCCGGTTTGCCGCCAAGGTGTCCTGTCCAGCGAAGAGATTTGACGGTCGTTTTGACGGCATCTTTGATCTCCGATCTCGGAGGCTGAAAGGATACCGTCATAGATTTACGCGTGCTGTCGGTATCCAACTTTCAATTTTGAAATGCACGCCAGCCAAAACCAAAAGACCGTCAGATAGAGCGCATAGCGCTGACGGTCTTTTCCGTAAGGCGGCTTGCTCCGGAAAATGCGTTGGGAGGGGTAATTCGTAGCCTGTTCGGCACGTTTTTCACGATCGAATGGAATGACTAGCGGGCCCGTTTTCCGGAGAAGAAATTGTTGACAAATATGCGTCATAATGGCTATAAATTGCCCATTATGATGCATAATTAAAGACTCGCCATGCAGCCTCGCCAGCACAAAACCGCCAGCTTCCTGTCGGCTCATCCGGTGTTCACCCGGGCTGAGTTCGCCGCGGCCTTTGGCCATCCGGCGAGCGCGGCCAATGTCACAAGCCTGCTCAGGCATCACCTGCGGGCCGGCAACATCAAGCGGGTCAGTCGCGAGGTGTTTGCGGCGGTGCCCGCCCATCTGGCGGCGGAGCGGATGGTGATCGACCGCTTTACTGCGGCGAGCAAGCTCCGGCCGGATGGCGTTCTGGGATTTCACTCCGCGCTTGAGCTGCATGGCATAGCCTATTCCGAGTTCAGCGAGGTCCAGCTCATCAGCGCCGGGCGCGCGCAGCTCGTGGACCTGCCATTCGGCGCCTGCCGCTTTATCGCTCCGCCGAAGGCGTTGGCGGCGGCCGGCAAGGCTGACTACATGACCATGTCCATGGATCGGCAGGGGGTGGTGATCCGCGTGACCGCGGTCGAGCGCACGGTCGTCGATGTCCTGCACCGGCCGGAGCTCGCGGGTGGAGTCGAGGAAGTCCTAAAGTCTCTTGATCTGGTGCGCTATCTCGACCCGGCGAAGATCGCCGACTATGTTGAACTACTGGACAACCGATCACTCGCCTCGGTTTCAGGTTGGTGGCTCGAGAAGCGGCGCGGCGCGCTCGCCGTCACCGACGATGTTCTGGCGCGTCTGCGGGCCCGGCTTCCGCGATCGAAGCACTACGCGCTGGGTGCTGAACCAGGTCACGCCGTACTCGTCGAACCGTGGCGTGTGCTTCTCCCG
>VFKO01000206.1 GCA_009885515.1 Rhodobiaceae bacterium
CCACGCCAAAGCGGCTTCGCGCAAAGTCGCCTTCACCCTGTCCGACTCGTTTTGCGTCGGCCGTTGGCGGGCTGAATTCAAAGAATTGCTCGCCAGGGACATCGACATACTTTTCGCCAATGAAGATGAATCCAAAGCCCTTTTCGAAACCGGGCAGTTCGACGAAGCCTTTCAGGCCATCCGCAAATGGGGCAAAACAGCGGCGATTACGCGTTCCGCGCTGGGCTCAGTCGTTGTGGAAGAGGGGCGTGTCCACCTGCTGAGCGCTGAGCCTGTCAGACATGTCGTTGACACCACAGGTGCGGGCGACCAATACGCCGCTGGATTTTTATTCGGCTATGCCCGGGGTCTGCCACTCAATATTTGCGGGCGCTTGGGGGGGCTCGCCGCCGCCGAAGTCATCTCTCATGTTGGGCCGCGCCCTCACCTGTCTCTAAAAACTCTCGCCGCAGATGCGGGACTGATTTAGCGGGCGTTTCCCTTTCGGGCAGCCTTGCTATCCAAACCAGAGCGGTCCTCGCGGGCTTTTAACTCAGCATACACGTCGGCCGGGTCCACCCCGCTTGCGACCCAAAGCACGCACAGATGATAGAGCAAATCTGCGGACTCTTCGACGCGTGCTCTAGGATCGTTTCCAAGCGCGGCGATGGCCACTTCGACACCTTCTTCCCCCACTTTCTTGGCGCATTTGGCGATGCCCTCATTGAGTAATTTCGCTGTATAAGATTTCGCCGGATCTGCCGTCTGCCGCATCTGTATTTGATTGAAAAGTCTATCGATAGCATGCTCGCTCATACATCAATCCGCCTGCAAGGCCAGAGAATCAGCCCGAAATTCAGCGTACCAAGCCGCAACCTGTTGTGGCAAAGCCTGAAAAACCAAGCTAATCAGCACCAAGCCGGTATTTGACATTAACATGCACCATCACCAAGACCCAATGCGCAACTTCAATCTGCTGAATTTAGGGGTTTGGACGCGCGTCAGCCTTGCGGGCTGCATACTTGCGCTGCTATGGCTCGCCACCCTCTGGGCCCTGTCATGAACGCAGCGACGGGCGGCCTGACACTCACCGACGTGATCGTGACCTATCGGCGAGTTCCGGCAGTGCATCACGTCACCGGAACATTTGCACCAGGGTCTCTAACGGCGCTTGCAGGCCCCAACGGCGCCGGCAAGAGTACATTGCTGAAAGCGCTGATGGGACTTGTGCCCATTAGTGATGGCACCATCCATCGCGGGCCCCTGTCGCCGCAGCAATTCGCCTACTTGCCGCAACAGCCGGAGATTGATCGCAGTTTCCCTCTTTCTGTTATCCAGACCGTCATGTTGGGCGCCTGGCCCCGGGCAGGTGCGTTGGGCGCCATCACTCCTGACGAACACCGTCGCGCTGCCGCGGCAGTCGCCAAAGTGGGCCTCACCGGATACGCCCAATCGTCGATCGCAAGCCTCTCTGTCGGACAATGGCATCGCGTTCTGTTTGCACGATTGATTGTCCAGGACGCGCAAATAATTCTATTGGACGAACCCTTTGCAGCCGTGGACGAACGCACAACCGCCGACTTGATGACACTGGTGAACGGTTGGCACGCAGAAGGGCGCACTGTCATTGCCGTATTGCATGACCTCAATTTCGTACGTCAACACTTCCCGCAAACCCTGCTCATCGCCCGCGAAGTCGTAGCCTGGGCGCCAACAGGAGACGCATTGTCTTCCAAGAATTTGGATCGCGCGCGAACCATGACAGATCGCTGGGCACGCGAACCTGCACCTGCAGGGCATCTCCATCACCAGGGCGCGCCATGACCGGTCTCTACGAATTTGTTGCCGCGCCATTTGTTGATTTCGAATTTATGCGCCGCGCGCTCGTCGCGTGCATAGCGCTTGGAATAGGCGCAGGTCCGATCGGCGTATTCCTCGTGCTGCGCCGCATGAGTCTGATGGGTGATGCGATCGGACACGCCGTTCTGCCAGGCGTCGCCGTTGGGTTTATGTTGTCCGGACTGTCGCTGTTGGCAATGACTTTGGGCGGGGTCGTTGCAGGCTTGGCTGTTGCACTTTTGTCTGGTGTAACCTCGCGAGCTACAGGCATGAAAGAAGACGCTAGCCTGGCGGGGTTCTATCTAACCAGTTTGGCGCTGGGCGTGTTGCTCGTATCGCTCCGCGGTTCATCGATTGATTTGTTGCACATCCTTTTCGGTTCAATCCTTGCGGTCGACGATCAAGGCTTGATCGTAGTGGTCGGCGTGGCCACATTCAGTACACTCACGGTTAGCGTAATTTTTCGTCCGTTGGTCATTGAGTGTTTCGATCCGGTTTTTGCCCGCAGCGTTGGCGCTGGTGGCGCCTGGGTACACGCAATTTTCCTGGGCCTCGTCGTGCTCAATCTGGTCGCAGCATTTCAGGCGTTGGGGACATTGATGGCCGTGGGCCTTATGATGTTGCCCGCGCTCGCGGCGCGCTTCTGGTCGGATGACATATCGCATATCGTTCTGATCGCCGCTGGGTTTGCGATGTTGTCAAGCTTTGCCGGGCTTCTGATTTCCTATCATGTAGAGGTGGCTTCCGGCCCTGCCATAGTGTTGACGGCTTCTGCCCTCTACCTTGCGTCGATCATTGTGGGTTCGCGCTCCGGACTTATAGTCCGCTGGCTGCGTCGGCCTCACTATCATGAACCCGAGGAGGCACGGCGATGATCCTACGTCTTGTTCTGGGCTGGGCGGCCTTGATGGCCATTATGGTTGCACCGGCCAACGCGGAAAAGCTGAGGGTGGTCGCGAGTTTCTCCATACTTGGCGACATGGTAGCCCGCGTTGCGGGGGAAAGGATCGAGCTAACAGTTTTGGTCGGGCCGGACGCTGATGCCCATGTTTTTCAGCCCTCGCCGATGCAGGCTCGGGCTGTAGCAAAGGCACGATTATTCATAACAAATGGCTTAGGCTTCGATGCTTGGTCGACCCGTCTCATGAACTCAACAGGATCGCGGGCAAAGCTGGTTGTCGCCGCACCAATGAATTTGCCCGAGCCGCACAATCCCCACGCTTGGCAAGATGTTCGTATCGCAATTTCCTACGTCGAAAATGTAACAGGGGCCTTGACGAGCGCCGATCAGGTAAACGCTTCGTTCTACGAACGGAACTCCGCCGCGTACATTCAAGAACTGCGAGCCCTCGACGAGGCGATGCGTTTAGCGTTCGCGAAAATTCCGCAAGACCGCCGTCGCGTAGTTACGACCCATAACGCGTTCGGTTTTCTCGGTTCCGCTTATGACATTCAATTCTTGGCACCTCTCGGCATCTCCACCGAAAATCAAGCATCCGCCAAAGGCGTCGCAATTTTAATATCCCAAATAAGACGTGAGAAACTCAGCGCCATATTCGTGGAAAACATTTCTGACGTTCGTCTAATCCGCCAAATAGCGCGCGAAACCGGGTTCTCGATCGGTGGCAAACTCTATTCCGACGCGCTATCTAAAGCAGACGGTCCAGCGCCCACCTATATCGCAATGATGCGCCACAACGCAAAACTCTTGACGGCAGCGATGGCGAAAGGTTCATGAGCGCCTGGAATCGGAGAGTCGAATGTCGCAAGTGCCAGTCACTGTTCTTACCGGTTATTTGGGGGCCGGGAAAACCACGCTGCTCAACCGGATTCTAACGGAAAATCACGGCAAACGGTATGCTGTGATCGTCAACGAGTTTGGCGAAATCGGAATCGACAATGATCTCGTCGTTGACACCGACGAAGAAGTCTTCGAAATGAACAACGGCTGTATCTGTTGCACCGTGCGTGGCGACCTGATCCGCATCTTGGGCGGGCTCATGAAGCGAAGAGAAAAATTTGATGCTATCCTCATTGAAACAACAGGACTGGCCGACCCATCGCCTGTCGTGCAGACATTTTTTGTTGACGAAGATGTGAAAGAGAAAACCAGGCTCGATTCCATCACCACCGTCGTTGACGCCAAACACATTGCGCAACGCCTGAGAGAGTCTAACGAGGCTGTCGAACAAATCGCCTTCGCAGACCAAATTCTGTTAAACAAAACCGATCTCGTCACGGCCGAAGAACTCGCCAATGTTGAAAAGATCATACGGTCGCTAAATCCGCTGGCCCCTATCCACCGGACCGAGCGATGCTCAATCGAGCTTGATAAAGTGCTGGGTCGAAAGGCATTCGATCTCGCTCACGCACTTGAACTAAAGCCCCATCTTCTCGACGGTGACGAGCATGATCATGAACACGAAAGTGGCATTGTAAGTGTTTCGCTTTCGTCGGCAATGCCGCTTGATGGAGACAAAGTCACGGCGTGGCTCAGAAGTCTTCTAACCGAGCGCGGTCAAAATATTCTGCGCACCAAAGGCATACTTGATGTCAAAAACCGGGACGAGCGCCTGGTCTTCCAGGCTGTGCACATGGTGATGGAAGGCGACTTTCAGTCGGCCTGGAAACCCGATGAAAAGCGCTACAGCCGAATCGTTTTTATTGGCCGCGACCTGGATGAAGCTGAATTGCAGCGTGGCTTCTCCGCCTGTGTCGCCTAACCGACGATGAGCGAACCACGCCTGACGAACGGTCGATCCTGGCGCTTTGACGCCCCGGTTGTTGCGTGTGCTTATGACATCAACGGCATCGGCGCATTCGCATTGGGCGATGGCACCTTGCGCGTGTTCGCCGCAGACCAGCCGCCAAAAACAATTAACGTCCATCGAGGCGCAATATTGGCGTTGTCTGCCCATCCCGAAGGCGGATTTCTAACCGGTGGCGATGACGGACGCCTGGTCCACACATCAGTGGGCGAGCCGCCTCGTGAGATTTACGTGCACAAAAGCCGCTGGATCGAGAATGTTGCCGTCAGCAGCGAAAGCGGCCTGATCGCGTGCACATCCGGAAAAACCGCAATTATTTTTCAAGGGGATCAAGCCACAGAGTTCACGCACGCTACCACGGCGACCGGAATAGCGTTCGACCCAAACAAAGGCCGAAGACTTGCTGTATCCCATTACAATGGTGCCTCACTGTGGTGGGCAAAGTCGGCCACGCACGAACCTAGGGTGCTCGGGTGGAAAGGTTCACACCTCTCGATCTCATGGAGTCCGGACGGCCGTTTTCTCATATCTTCGATGCAAGAAAACGCCCTGCACGGCTGGCGAGTGGAAGATGCTGCCGACATGCGCATGTCGGGTTATCCGGCCAAGGTAAAATCACTGGCCTGGGACCGGCGCGGGCGCGCCTTGTTCACCAGCGGGTCGTCGCGCGTGGTCGGCTGGACCTTCACCGGCCGCAATGGCCCAATGGGCCGCGAGCCGGTAGAGATTGGTCCCGACCGTGATGGCATTGTCCAAGTGGTTGCCGCCCATCCCGAACTTGATTTGATCGCAGCCGGCACTAGCGATGGCGCAGTATGGTTTGAATGGATTGGCGAACCGGGTGCAAATTTCGCCATGCTCAATGGCGCCAAGATCACTACCCTCAATTTCTCGCCCGATGGCGCCCATTTGGCGATCGGCTCAGAAGACGGCTTCGCCGCACTTGTCCAAGCCGCTTAATCTTTTGAGTCGTTGAAGAATTCTTTGACCCTTGCGAAAAAGCTAGTGGTCTCTGGCGAGTTTTTCTCACTGCCGGCCTTTTCGAACTCGCGCAACAACTCCTGTTGCTTCTTCGTCAAGCTCACCGGCGTTTCAACCATCACTTCCACGAACAAATCGCCGGCCGGACCCTGACCGCGCAACGGCGGCATTCCCTTGCCCCGCAGCCTGAACTGCTTGTTGGATTGTGTCCCTTCTGGGATGGAGATGCGAGCCCGCCCACCGCCAACGACCGGCACTTCGATATGCCCGCCAAGCGCTGCAGTTGTTAAACTGACGGGCACCTTGCACTGTAGATCGGCCTCGTTTCGCTTGAACAACGGGTGCAGCGCGACAGAGAGGAATATATAGAGGTCACCTTTCGGCCCTCCGCGAACTCCCGCTTCGCCTTCACTTGCCAGACGAATGCGGTTTCCATCATCAACGCCTTGCGGAATATTCACATTGAGCGTCCGCTCGCGTTGCACACGTCCTGAACCCGTGCATCCCCGGCAGGGGTTTTTAACAATCCGCCCAAGACCTTGGCACGATGGGCATGTGCGCTCGATGGTGAAAAATCCCTGCTGCGCGCGCACCTTTCCAATGCCGGAACACGTCGGGCACGTCTGTGGCTTTGAGCCGGTCTCGGCGCCCGTTCCGCTGCAGGCTTCACATGCGACCGATCCAGGGATCCGGATGGTTGCCGTTTTGCCAGTGAACGCATCTTCGAGACTGATTTCCATATTATAGCGCAAATCAGAGCCACGCTGCGCACGATTGCCAGAGCCTCCGCCACCACGGCGCCCGCCCATAAATTCGCCGAACAGATCATCAAACACATCGGTGAACGACGTCGAGAAATCGTTCCCGTGTCCACCACCGCGTCCGCCGCCCGGCCCTTCAAAAGCACCGTGGCCAAACTGATCATAAGCTGCACGTTTCTGGTCGTCTTTTAAGACGTCATAGGCTTCGTTCAGCTCTTTAAAATTGTGGTCAGCCTTTGAGTCTCCCGGGTTTCGATCAGGATGAAGCTCTTTGGCTTTCTTGCGAAACGCCGACTTGAGTTCGTCAGCCGTCGCGCGCCGCTGAACGCCAAGGATTTCGTAAAAATCGCGTTTGGACATGAATACCGCTCGGCGCACCCGTAACTAACATGAGAAGGGGTTAACGCGTTCCACCCTTTTTCTTCTCTTCGTCAACTTCTTCATAATCAGCATCGACCACGTCTCCGTCGGCCGAGCCTGGCTTTGCGTCACTGCCAGAAGCAGGCCCGCTGTCGCCGGTGTCCCCAGGCGCCCCCCCGTCGGCGCCCATGCCTTTATACATCGCTTCACCGAGCTTCATCGATGCCTGCATCAAGGCTTCCGTCTTCGAACGGATCAAATCCGGGTCCTCTCCCTTCACGGCCTCTTTGACGTCTGTGAGGGCATTCTCAATTGCACCACGTTCACCGGCGCCAACTTTGTCGCCATGCTCTTTAAGCGTCTTTTCCATATCGTGCACAGTGGCTTCCGCACGATTGCGAGTCTCCACAAGGTCACGGCGCTTTTTGTCTTCCCCTGCGTGTTCCTGGGCGTCACGCATCATTTCCTGGATCTCGGATTCAGACAGCCCACCCGAGGCCTGGATCTTGATCGTCTGCTCTTTGTTGGTTGCCTTGTCTTTGGCCAAAACCGTGACGAGGCCATTCGCATCAATGTCGAAGGTGACTTCAATTTGCGGCATGCCCCGCGGCGAAGGCGGGATTCCGACAAGGTCAAACTGACCAAGAAACTTATTATCCTTGGCCATCTCGCGTTCACCTTGGAACACACGAATGGTCACCGCCGTTTGTCCGTCTTCGGCGGTCGAGAACACTTGCGACTTCTTGGTCGGAATGGTTGTGTTCTTATCGATCAAACGCGTGAACACACCGCCCAATGTCTCGATACCCAGTGACAGTGGAGTAACGTCGAGCAACAGGACGTCTTTGACTTCGCCTTTCAAGACACCCGCCTGAATAGCGGCGCCCACTGCAACCACTTCGTCAGGGTTCACACCCTTGTGCGGTTCCTTGCCGAAGAAATCTTTCACGACCTGCTGAACTTTCGGCATGCGGATCATGCCGCCGACAAGCACCACTTCGTCGATATCGGCGGGCGTAACACCGGCATCTTTCATGCACGCTTTGACCGGCGCGATGGTCCGTTGGATCAACTCATCGACCAGCGACTCTAATTTCGCCCGTGTCAGCTTGGTGTTCAGATGCTTTGGCCCCGATGCATCCGCCGTGATAAACGGCAAATTGACTTCAGTTTGAACTTGCGAAGACAATTCAATCTTGGCTTTTTCGGCCGCTTCCTTCAGGCGCTGCAAAGCCAGGCGGTCCTTGCGTAAATCAATACCTTGTTCGCGCTTGAACTCGTCCGCCAGGAAATCGACGATACGCATGTCGAAATCTTCGCCGCCCAGGAACGTGTCACCGTTCGTGGCTTTAACCTCAAAGACGCCGTCGCCGATTTCCAGAATCGATATGTCGAAAGTGCCGCCGCCCAAATCGTACACTGCGATCGTGGCGGTCTTATCTTTTTTATCAAGGCCATAAGCCAGCGCCGCCGCGGTCGGCTCGTTGATGATGCGCAAAACTTCAAGGCCTGCGATCCGGCCGGCATCTTTGGTGGCTTGCCGTTGGGCGTCGTTGAAATATGCTGGAACTGTGATGACGGCCTGAGTGACCTTCTCGCCAAGGTAGGCTTCCGCCGTTTCTTTCATTTTCTGCAGCGTATAGGCAGAAATCTGCGATGGCGATATTTTCTCATTATCCCGGCCTGAAACCCAGGCATCGCCATTATCGGCTTTGACGATTTTGTACGGCACCATGCCCATGTCTTTTTGCGTCATCGGGTCTTCGAACTTGCGTCCGATCAGCCGCTTGATGGCAAAGAAAGTATGTTCAGGATTAGTAACACCCTGACGCTTGGCGGATTGACCAACCAGCCGTTCGCCGTCCTTGGTAAATGCGACAATGGAGGGAGTGGTACGTGCGCCTTCGGCGTTCTCGATAACCTTGGGTTGGCCGCCATCCATAATCGCGACGCAAGAATTGGTCGTTCCGAGATCGATGCCGATAACTTTAGCCATTGTTCAATAAACCTTTCTGTTCGGCGGATGGACCGGGGCCTTCGTGAGTGTCTTGGAAGCGCCCGCAATCATCCCCGGTGAAATCGGGAGCAATGCGTGGGTGTCGCCGCTATAGTCCGCAGCTTTCAAGGCCACATATAGGGGGGAGCTCCATGGGCCGCAAGGCGGCGAAACTGCCACTGACGGAAATAATCAAACGTCTAAGCACTTGAAAACAAATGAACACTGCCTGTGGATGCAATCGATCATGGGTCAAGTCAGACGTTTTCGCAACTCCGGTCATACATTCGCCATAACCCCATCCCACAAAAGAGAATGATCGGTTGAGCTGAGGGCTGCTTCGAAATGTCCAGACAAGGGCGTGCGCCGTCCATTTTGGCGTCGGCGGGAACAACGTTTTTATTGACAGCAACCACAGCGTCGGCAGTGGCTCAAAAGCCCACGATTTCGGGCAATGGCTGGGTCGCAATTTCCATACTCATCGGCCTGGTGGCCATCATCTATTTCGTGATTATGGGCGCGCTCAGCATCGAAGCGCGCGACGCACGTATGGGGCGCAGTCGTTCAAAGCGGGACGACGGTTGGTTTGGAATATTCCCCATATCCAATCGCGACCACCATGGAGATGGCGACGCCGATGCAAACTAGCTATGCACTGGTGTCCAGGGAAGATCCTGGCGCTACAGAACGGCCGTTCTCTTGCGGCGCGGCCCTCAGCGGTTGAGCAGCAATTGCCACCTTCGCAGCACGAAGCAACCGTTCCCCAATAACATAACCATGCTCAGCCACCGCGATGATTGAGCCGGCCGCATGCTGGTCACTCGGAAGCTCGGCGATCGCATCATGGAGGTTTGGATTGAATTTCTGGCCAACGGCATCGATCCTCTTGATCGCAAATCGCTCGAAAACTCCCATCAATTGACGCTGCGTCGCTTCAATTCCATCGAAGACAGATTGTACATCTGCCGGCAGCGCCAACCGTTTCTCAGGCGTCATGATGTCGAGCGCGCGCTCGAAATTGTCGGCAACATTCAACAGTTCCTTGGCAAACCGGGAAAACGCAAACTGGGCAGCGTCGTTTTTCTCACGCTCCGCACGCTTGCGCAGATTTTCCATGTCGGCGACCGAGCGCAAATAACGATCTTTCAATTCCGCAAGTTCGCTGCTCAGCGCGGCGATTTGCGCTGCCTCGCGCACAATGTCGGCACCCTCCAGGCTCAAGGCGTCATTCGCCCGCGCACTTTGTGGCATGTCGCTGGCCGCATTTAATGCAGCATTGAAAGCGTCTTCGTCGTTTTTCGGTTCGTTCATAGCTATTAACTCTCAAATAATTACTTTTGCTGACTTATCAATCGGCTGATCACACGCGCAGTATAATCCACCATGGGCACGATGCGTGCGTAGTTGATACGCGTCGGTCCAATTACACCGATGACCCCCACAACTCTCTGCGCTTGGTCGGCATAAGGGGCGGCAATGACGGATGAGCCGGACAAGGAATAGAGCTTGCTTTCAGCGCCAATGAAAATGCGCACACCATCGCCCTGCTTGGCAAGCTCAAGCATTTGGATCAAATCATTTTTGCGTTCTATGTCGTCGAAAAGCCTGCGAACCCGTTCTAGCTCACCAGTTGCAGCTACATCTTCAAGCAATCGCGACTGGCCGCGGACGATCAGTGACGGTGTAGACCCTCCTGGCCCCGCAAGCCCGCCCCATTCAGCGAGCCCTGCAGAAACGAGGCGGGCGGCGAGTCCATCGACTTCCGACTTTTGGGCGGTGATTTCGTTTAAGATGTCCGAGCGAACTTCTTCGAGCGTACGTCCCCGCATTCGGGCGCTCAAATAATTCCCCGCTTCAATGAAGGAGGATGGCGGAAGCCCAAGCGGAGTCTCAATCACGCGGTTCTCTACCGATCCGTCTTCGCCCACCATAATCACAAGCGTTCGTTGTGGAGCCAGAGGAACGAATTCAACGTGCTTGAGAGCGGGATCCCGCTTGGATGTAACCACAAGTCCGGCACATTGGCTCAAACCGGACAACAAAGTAGAAGCCTGCGTCAAGACATCGTCAATGGTGCGCCCGCTTGCGGCGAGTTGGCTATCGATTCCCTTGCGGTCCTCAGCATTCAAATTGCCGACTTCCAGCAACCCATCGACAAAAAAGCGCAATCCCAATTGTGTCGGCACTCGCCCCGCGCTGGTATGAGGTGCATCCAACAAACCGGCGCTCTCAAGATCCGACATCACGTTGCGGATCGAGGCCGACGATAAGGCAATCGTGCCGCGCTGCGAAAGTGTCCGGGAACCAACCGGTTCACCCGTTTCCAGATACGACTCGACGATATTACGAAAAATTTCGCGCGAGCGTTCGCTTAGCTCACCGATCAGGCTTGGTTGGACGGGTTTTGAAGTCGGCACGAGGTGTGTGTTCATTCCTGAGTTCGGCCAAATTGAGCCCAAACGGTCATTGCTTCCATAGGAAGTGAGGGGCTAGGTAGCGCCTGCGCCCCCAAACTTCAAGACAAGGAACACTTTCGTAATGCGCCCATCAGGCCGGCTTTCCCATCAACTACGCGAAGTTTCGCTCGAGCCGGGTTTTTCGGCCCATGCCGAAGGCTCGTGTTTTGTGAAGTTTGGGCGAACGCATGTTTTGTGTACCGCGAGCTTGGAGAACGGCGTTCCGCCGTTCCTCAAGGGCACCGGTAAAGGCTGGGTCACGGCCGAGTATGGCATGTTGCCGCGCGCAACTGGCGAGCGCATGCGGCGCGAAGCCGCGACCGGAAAGCAGTCTGGCCGCACCCAGGAAATCCAACGCCTCATTGGCCGGTCCTTGCGGGCAATTACAGATCTGTCAGGCTTCGGCGAGCGGCAAATCGTCTTGGATTGTGATGTCATCCAGGCCGATGGCGGGACACGAACGGCAGCAATAACCGGCGCCTTTGTAGCCTTGCACAAATGTTTTGAGCTCATGAAACGCGATCAGCTGATCAAGTCGATTCCGGTCAAAGACCACGTCGCAGCGATCTCGTGCGGAATCCACAAGGGTGTCAGCGTTCTCGACCTCGACTACGATGAAGATTCAACTGCCGGCACCGATGCAAATTTTGTCATGACGGGTAAAGGCAGTTTGGTCGAAATTCAAGGCACCGCTGAGGGCGAACCTTTCAGCGAAGCTGAGTTCATGGAACTCATGTCTCTGGCCCGCAAAGGTATTGCCGATCTTGTCGAAGTCCAACGCAAAGCAATCGGTCCAATAAAATGACGCGCCGGTTGGTTGGGGGCAAATTGGTTGTGGCAAGCCACAACCCAGGAAAAGTTCATGAAATCGCCACTCTCATGGCGCCGTTCAACATCCAAGCCATTTCAGCCTCAAGCCTCAAATTGGCGGAACCGGAAGAAACAGAGGCGACGTTTGCGGGCAATGCATTGATCAAGGCGAAAGCTGCTGCAATCGCGTCCAAACTCCCCGCGCTGTCAGATGATTCAGGCCTGTGCGTGGATGCCCTGGATGGACAACCGGGAGTCTATTCTGCGCGCTGGGCGGGGCCAGCCAAAGATTTTCAGCTCGCGATGTTGACACTCCACGAACGCATGCAGCAAGCAAACGCTACGACATACAATGCGCATTTCACTTGCGCGCTCGCGCTCGCATGGCCCGATGGCGAGAGCGAAGTGTTCGAAGGTGAAGTCGCGGGGGAGATCGTTTGGCCACCTCGAGGGAACTTGGGATTTGGATACGATCCGATATTTGTCCCCGAAGGCTATGCACTAACATTTGGCGAGATGCCGCCCGCTCAAAAACATGGCATGTCTCATCGCGCACGCGCCTTCAAAAAATTCGTGAGCGCGTGTCTTGGCTGAGCCGGGTCCCGGAAGGGGGCTTTATGTTCACTGGCCATTTTGCTTGTCGAAGTGCCCGTACTGCGATTTCAATAGTCACGTGCGTACGAAAATCGATGCCCGGTCCTACGTCGATGCACTGATACGCGAACTGCGCTCGGTGGCAGCCCGCCTCTCCGATCGATCGCCTCTTGACTCGGTATTCTTCGGTGGCGGCACCCCGTCTCTGATGCCGGGCCAAATCGTTGGCGAAATCATTGCGCAGGCACACGCATTGTTCGGCTTTGCTGACGGCATCGAAATCACGCTCGAAGCAAATCCTACCAGCACCGATGCCGGCCGGTTTCGCGACTATCGTGCCGCCGGCGTCAACCGTGCCTCGCTTGGTGTGCAGGCCTTGAACGACACCGATCTTCGGGCACTCGGCCGTCTTCACACCGTGGATGAAGCCCTCAGAGCCGTCGAGCTTGCCCAGAGTGTATTCCCGCGTGTGTCGTTTGACTTGATTTATGCGAGGCCCAATCAAACTTCGGCCCAATGGACCTCCGAGCTGGAACGCGCATTACAGCAAGGTTGCACACATTACTCGTTGTACCAGCTCACATTTGAAGAAGGCACGCCGTTTCATGCAGCGCTTTCACGGGGCGCCATGAAAGAGTTGGATGTCGAAACGGCAGCTTCGATTTACGAGCTAACGCAGGACAGAATGAACGCCGCCGGGTTGCCGGCATATGAAATTTCCAATCATGCGGCACCCGGCGATGAATCGCGCCATAATCTCGTCTACTGGCGCTACGGAGACTATTTGGGCGTTGGCCCCGGGGCACACGGACGCCTGACAATCGACGGCCAGCGCATCGCGACCGAAACCGAACGCTCACCCGAAGCGTGGCTCAAACTTGTTGCAGGCCGCAGCGACGGCTTTACCAAGTGGGAAATCATCAACCAGGAACAACAAGGGACCGAAGCTCTTTTGATGGGAATGCGCCTCAGTGAAGGGCTCCATCTCGAATCTATCGAGGAAAAATTTGCCCGCAAGATTTCCAGAACCCGCCTTTCGGCCCTTCAGTCCCAAGGATTTGTCACACTCCAAGCCGGGCGCCTGCGCGCAACAGCGCGCGGCCGGTTGGTGCTCAATTCCGTGTTGAAGGAACTCGTCTCTTAGGATTTAGAA
>VFKO01000254.1 GCA_009885515.1 Rhodobiaceae bacterium
GATCGCCCAAGCAATGCAGGAAGGACTTACGCTCGTCACGCATGACGATATCTTCGACCGCTACGCCGGCCTTCGCTTGCTCAAGACTTAAGTCGAAGCCTACCTGAGGACGCGGACTGCCATGATGCCGCCAAATGCGCCGACAAGAGCGAAGCAGCCCTCGATGATCGTCATTGGAGTATCCAATAGGAAAGGCGACAAATCGGAGAGACGAATTATCTCCGGGTTCACAATCTCAATTGCGAAAATCACAAGCGGCGCAACCAATGCCGACAATGCGCCGACGACCGCATAGACCCAACCTGCGGTGACGCCTGCTCGATAAAGCGGCCAGGCCAGCAAAGCCGCCGTTGGTCCGATTGGAAAAACCGCCAACACCGCCGCCGCGATCATAGCAATGACCATTCCAATGAGAATGATCGGAAGACTGGTAATGAAACTAAAAATTGAACTGTTCGGCGGCTCAAGGATTCGGAAGACAAAAACACCGCCGACGATGGAAGATGAAGCTTAAATTCCGTAGCCAAGTCCGATCAACCATGACCTCATGAAGCGTCCGATTGGCGGTGCTGTATCTGTCAGACTCGGCATTTTGCCCCCGATCACTCGTACATGAAACTAAAGCCCCGCAGTCGGCCAAACAGACGACAGAGCGCCGCACGCCGATGGCTAGACACGTACCCGTACCCATCGACGATCGTAATCCTTGACCCTGTGTGCGGCATGCTGGCACCCTATGATGGCCTGTCAGGTTTGGCCCGGTTCGATAGCGCCCGCAAGTCTCTCAGTTGACCTAAGGCGGACAAACCCCGTATCGCCTGCCGTGCCGCCTTGCTTTGGAACAATTGATGCAGCCCGCAGAACGCTACCGCGTACTTGTCGCCGAAGGAAAACTGACCGGCGACCCCGAGCAAGAAGCCGTCGCTGCAGCCCTCGACCGCCTGGCTCACGCGCTCGCCGCCTACGAACCCAACAAGAAATCATTCCTCGGCTTCGGCAAACCACCCACGCCGCCGCGCGGGCTCTACATTCACGGCCCAGTCGGACGCGGCAAGTCGATGCTCATGGATATGTTCTTCGACACCGTCTCATTCACGCCCAGGCAGCGCACCCACTTCCACGACTTCATGGCCCGCGTCCATCGCGACGTAAAGCACTGGCGCGAAACAGAACCGGGCGACCCCATCCCGCGCTTGGCCGGAGCAATCCGCGCCGAAACCGCGTTGCTCTGCTTCGATGAATTTCAGGTCTCCGACATCACCGATGCCATGATCCTCGGCCGCTTGTTCGACGCGCTGTTCGAACTTGGCGTCGTTGTGGTGGCGACTTCGAACCGCCACCCACGAGAACTCTACGAAAACGGCATCAACCGCCAGCTCTTCCTGCCTGCCATCGATTTGATCGAAGCCCGCATGGAAGTGCACAAACTCGACGGCCCCATCGACTACCGCCTCGCGCGCCTCGAGCGCAGCCGCGTCTATTTTACCCCGCTCGGCAAAGACGCCGACGCCGCACTCGACGAGGTTTGGCACGATCTAAC
>VFKO01000087.1 GCA_009885515.1 Rhodobiaceae bacterium
AGGAGCGCCTGGTACTTCGCGAGCGGGATGCGATTGTCCTGGTCGGCCAAGTCTCGCGGGTCGATGCCCGACCGCTCACCCAGCGCCTTGGCGCTGGCCCCCTTCGATACGGCGAAGTCCATGGCGCCACGCGCCATGCCCGCGGCAACCGTAAATTCAGCCATCCCGGTGCCGCCTGCAATTTGCGATCAAGTTTTTGCGGCGTGGCGTCATGTTCGGGTGGGTTCGTCGCCGGTAGGTTAGCCGCTACAACCTTAAAGGGCGGGCGCGACGGCCGCAACGCTTTGCGCGGCTGCGCGCAAATCTGCCACGTTTCGCTTCGTTCCAGTGGCCGTTCTCGCCGACATGCTTGTTTAAAGGTGTTTTTTTTTCCGAAGGAAAATTTCCGATGTTCATCCGCCTCTTTCCCAAGCAGATCGACAACACCTACCAAGGTTATGCGCTTGCAATTTGGCTTTTCGTTCCGCTGGTGCTGGTGAAGCTGTTGATGGGCCTAAACGTCGCGGGCTTGAACCCCTGGGTCAGCAACCGTTACATCGCGCAAAGCGTCGACCTCATTCCGCTCGACACGTTCAGCGCGGAAGCCGCCTCCACCGTGATGTTCATGTTCGCGGCCTGGGGTCTTGCGCTGTTCGTGCTCAGCCTGCTCGGCGTCGTGGTATTGATCCGCTATCGTGCGATGATTCCGCTGATTTACCTGCTGCTCGCGATCGAGCAATTCGGACGGCGTGGAATTCTAACAATGAGCCCGGTCGAACGCGCGGTCGAGATCCACGGCATCACGGCCGCTTTGCTGATCAATTGGGGTCTCATGGCGGCGCTCGCGATCGGCTTCGCCTTGTCGCTTGCGGCGCCCATCAAGGCGAAATCCCAAGGCAGCGGTCCTGTATGATGCACACCGAGATCTTGGCCGTTCACATCGGCATGGGAACGCTCGGTGTTCTGACGGGCGCGGCGGCGCTGCTGCTTCGCAAAGGAAGCGGTCCGCATCGCGTTGTGGGCACCGTCTTTGTCCTCTCGATGCTGTTCATGGCGGCGACCGCGTCGATCCTGGAGACCATGAAGCCGGAGCCCGGCTCGGTCGTCGGCGGACTCATGACCATCTACTTCATCGCGACCGCCTGGTTGGCTGGCCGCCGCAAGGACGGCGAGACCGGCGCGTTCGAGATCGTCGCCTTCGTCGCCGCACTGGCACTTGCCATCCTAATTGCAATGGGCGCCTACGCGCTCGCCACGGGCGAGACGAAGGCGCCCAACCCGGTCTTCCCCTATGTGCTTTACGGCATTAGCAGCGCCATGGCGCTCGCGGCGGTCGCCGACCTCAGCGTCATCTGGCGAGGCGGCCTTTCCGGCGCGCAGCGCATCGCGAGGCATTTGTGGCGCATGTGCTTCGGCCTGTTCATCGCCGTTGGTTCGTTCGCGGCACAAGGTGCGGCCAAGGTGTTGCCGCCCGGCGTGGGGTTACAGGTGCTTTTGGTGTCGATGATCCTCATCCTCAGCGTGATGGCCTATTGGCTCGTGCGCGTGCTATTGACGAAGTGGTACAGCCGCGCGGAGCAAGTGCCGTAGGTTCGGAGTGGTCTCCCATGTTGAGCCGCATTTTCC
>VFKO01000133.1 GCA_009885515.1 Rhodobiaceae bacterium
GACTGGTCAAGGCCCTGTCGAAAATGCCCGTCTCGTTCTACGCGCTGGGCATTCCACCGGCTCAATACGACGAGCTCAGCAAAGCCTCAAACGGCGATCCCGCTGGCCTCATACGCCGCCGCATTGAAAAGCTCGCCTGCGATTTCCCGATGACCGACAACTATTTCGCCTGGCAGGCCTTTGGCCGCCGCTATGACACGCTGGGTCGTCAAGGCGTTCCATCCTACCTTCAGGAAAAAACCTATAATGTTGTCCGCGAGCGTACGGACCGGGTTGAAACCCATCTGGCTTCAATGACGGATTTTCTTGAGAAACAGCCTGTCGAAAGCCTTGATTGCTACGTTCTGCTTGATGCGCAGGACTGGATGAACCAGGAGCAGATCACAGCCCTCTGGCGCCAAATCACCCGCACCGCCGCGCCCGGCGCCCGTGTCATCTTCCGCACCGCAGGCCCCGATTCGCCGCTGGAGCACAAATTGCCGCCCGAGGTCATCGGCCGTTGGACCTATGAAGGCGAAGACGCGCAGAAATATTTCGATCAGGACCGCTCCTCGATTTACGGCGGCTTCCACGTCTACGTGATCAAGGCCCATTGATGAGCGCGTCCGATGCTCACTCCGCGATGGACAAGATGTATCGCCATCAGCGCTACATCTACGACCTCACTCGCAAATATTATCTCTTCGGCCGCGACAAGCTGATCCGGGAATTGCCGGTCGGCGCCAATGACCACATCTGCGAAGTCGGCTGCGGCACGGCGCGAAATCTGGTGCTGCTGGCCAAGCGCCACAAGAACCTGAAACTCTACGGCATCGACGCCTCGACGGAAATGCTGAAGACCGCGCAAGCCTCCGTTGACGCCGCGGGCTTTGCCCCGCAAATCAAATTGGAAGCCGCACTTTCGACCGATTTCACACCCGCCAAACTCGGTCACGCCAAACCGTTCGACCGCCTGATCTATTCCTACTCGCTGTCGATGATGGACGACTGGCGCCAAGCGCTGGAGCATGGCTTCAGGCAGCTCAAACCTGGCGGCACGCTCCACGTCGTTGATTTCGGCAACCAGGAGGGCTTGCCCGCCTGGTTCAAAAAGCTCCTCGGCGGCTGGCTCAACCAATTCCACGTCCGCTTCCGCCCCGAGATCCGCGCCTGGTTCGAAGAGCAGGCAGCAAAGGGCAGGGGCACGACAACCTATCGCCCGGTGATGCGCGGCTATGCCTACCGCCTGGACTTTCAACTAAAAGGCTAGGGGTTGCATCTCACCCCCATTATGAGCGAAAACACGCGCCCGCACGTGCCTTGCGGGACAAGGAGCTGTGGCCGAGAGGCTGAAGGCGGCGGTTTGCTAATCCGTTGAAAACCGCAGAAAACTGCGAAAGTTTCCACAAAATTTCGACGAAATTGGGCCTATTTCGACCGTTTGTGGAAA
>VFKO01000358.1 GCA_009885515.1 Rhodobiaceae bacterium
CCGCGTCAGCACGCCGATGCCCCCGCCCACCGCGTTGAGCACCAGCTTGCTCCATGCCGAAGTCAGCCAATCGTCGACGATCCTGACCTCGGCGAACGAATGGGAAAAGGCGCGTTGAAAGCGCTCACTTGCAGGACCCGGTGGAATGTCCAACCGTGCCGGCCCGGTCACATGCGCCTGGCCCGCAGCCGTGCGGTCACTCGGACACGCCACCATCGCCGGCACGATTTGCACGCCCTCACCAACCAGCGGACGCACCCGCTCGATATGTTCGACGCCATTCTGCAGCACCGCAAGCACCGTGCCCGGACCGCACAATGCGCTCAACCACGGTGCCGCCTCCAAAGTCTGATGGGCCTTGGTCGCCAGCATCACAATCTCGAACGGCTTGGCAGAAGCGGTTTCCAGCACCCGCACCGCGCCGCGCACGTGGCCCTGCGGATAGGTGACATTAAGCTCGGCAAACCCCGTGCGCGCCGCAACCGAAATGGTGTTCCCCGCCTGCATCGCCGCCGCCGCAAAGGCGCAGCCAATCGCTCCAGGTCCGATCACGGCGACGTCGGTCATGAAAAACTCCTCAAAAAAATCGTGCATGTCCTTTACGGTGGGACAACATAGACAAATCACTATCGCTCGCGCCAGAGCCGCAGCAAAGAGGAATACCCATGCGACACATCTTCGACGCCGAAACACTTCGCGCGCGCTTGCGCGACTACAATGTTGTCGTCTTCCAGATCGCCTCGAGTCTGGTCAAGAGCGGCGTACTGGCTTTGGCCGCCATCGTGTTGGTCGACATCCTGTATGCTGAGCGGGATCAGACAATTCTGCTCTTGCTCTGGCTCGGCTCGTTTGTTTTCGCCGTTCTGGCTTTCGAGCGGCAACTCTATCTTCCCTTGGCGACACCTCGCGGCGGCGTCAGTGACGTCTGGCCATTGATGCTGCTGGGCTTGGCCGAGTTCGTGAGCTTCGCCTGTCTTTCGCCGCGCGCCTCAGGCGAGGCACCGTGGCAGCTTTGGTATTTTTCAACAGCCGCCAGCGCCATTATGGGAACCGCCGCGGTGTGGCAAGCTGCGCGCTTTTCCAATCTCGACGACTACGCGCCCGACGTGAAAGCCGTCGGCCGCATCTTCGCGTCATGGTTGCGTCGGGATCTGCTCGAACTCATCATCGTCACCAATGTCAGTCTCGCGCTTTGCATCGTGCTTGCCTCGGGCATTTTGTCCGATGAAGTGTTGCGCACGGTGACGGTCGGCGTGGCATTGCTGACGATCTTCGGCAACTCCCTGTTGGTGCACCGCGACGGCAAGCGCTTTTGGGAACTCTACTCCACAGTGTACGACTTATCCCCTTCGGCGAACACGGATGAGGATTTGGCAATTCGGCAGGACTTGCCTAATGTCGGTAAAACGCAAGGAGCCCCCCAATGACCGTCATCCGTAGCATCGCTCTCACCATCGCGGCCTTGTCAGCCAGTGCCGCCTTCGCCGCCGACAATTGGTATCCTTCCAAATACGGCGCAGCCGACACCATCGGGGCTGCCAACAACCTGTCGCCCGCCGCGTCCCTTGCCGCCGCCAAACTCGTCAAGCTTGGCAAGGTCTACTCGCTGGGCGTTGTCACCGGCCGCGACACGCCAGCCTACCCGCCGCGCACGTTTCAGATTGTCATCACACAATCGAACGATGGCACAGGTCAACTCCTGGGTTCAAACCAGGCGACCGCCAACGACGATATCCTGATGTCCTATGTCGGCATCGGCTCTCAACTCGATGGCCTGGGTCATGTCGGGGTCAATCACCTCTACTACAACGGCAAGCATGCCAAAGACTTTGTAGCGCCCGATGGCTTGAAGAAGTACGGCACGGAAAGTGTCCCCCCGATCGCCACCCGCGGCGTGTTGCTCGACATGGCGAAACTTCTGAAAGCAAAACAGCTGCCCGCGGGCCGCGTCTTCAATCGCGCCGAAATCGAAGCCGCTGAAAAAGCGGCCGGCGTCACCATCGGCAAGGGCGATGTGGTCCTGTTCCACACCGGCTGGCAATCTCTGGCCACCACAAACAAGGCGAAATTCATGGGCGGCGAACCGGGCCTCGGCAAGGAAGGCGCCGCACTTCTGGCCGCGCGCGGTGTCGTGGCGGTCGGTGCCGACACCTGGGCCGTAGAAGCCATTCCCTTCGAAACAAAAACCGAAGCCTTCCCGGTGCACCAGATCTTGCTCGCCAAAAACGGCGTCTACATTTTGGAAAATATGAACACCGCAGCGCTCGCCGCCGACGGCGCCACCGAATTCCTCTTCGTCCTCGGCCAACCCAAATTCCAGGGCGCCGTACAAGCCACGATCAACCCGGTGGCGATCAGGTAAGGGGCTAAATCCAATCTTCCACACGCAACCCCGGAATTCGGTCAAACTCGCGCCGGTTGTTGCTGACTACGGTCAGCCCTTCCGACCGCGCGTGCGCTGCAATCAGCATGTCGTGCGGCCCCACCGGCGTGCCCGCGCGCTCAAGCTCCGCGCGGACTTGTCCGTGGTGTACAGCCGCTTTCGGTGAGAATGCCAAAACGTCGAGCCGCGCGCAAAATTGTTCAATCG
>VFKO01000239.1 GCA_009885515.1 Rhodobiaceae bacterium
CATCATGCGCGGCCGCGTCTTTGAAAAAGTCGGCGTCAACATCTCGACCGTCCACGGCACCTTTTCCCAGGAGCTTGCCCAAACGATTCCTGGCGCCGCGCTAGACCCGCGTTTCTGGGCGGCAGGCATTTCTCTGGTCGCCCACATGCAAAACCCGCACGTCCCGGCCGTGCACATGAACACGCGCCACATCGTGACAACGAAAGCGTGGTTCGGTGGCGGCGCCGACCTGACACCGATGTTCCCCAACGACCAGGACACAAGCGACTTTCACTCAGCCCTGCGCACCGTCTGTGATCGCCACGCCCCGAACTACTACCGGGACTTCAAATCCTGGTGCGACGAGTATTTCCATCTCCGGCACCGCAACGAACCGCGCGGTGTCGGAGGAATCTTCTTCGACAACCTCGATAGCGGCGACTGGGAAGCCGACTACGCTTTCACCCGCGACGTTGGTCTGGGATTTCTTGACATCTACCCCCAACTCGTCCGCCGCCACATGAACCGGCTGTGGACGAAAGACGACCGCGAACATCAACTCATTCGCCGTGGCCGCTACGTCGAGTTCAACCTGCTCTATGATCGCGGCACACAGTTCGGCCTCAAAACTGGCGGAAACGTTGAAGCCATCTTGATGTCATTGCCGCCCGAAGTACGCTGGCCTTGAAGCCGCCGGAAAGCAAAGCTATCGCTAGTCCCACATTCACCGTGCGTAGGAGTGCCCCCATGCTGACCCGTATTTTCGCCGCTTTAAGCCTAGCACTCGCAGCACTCGCCCCGTCGATCGCAGCCCCTGCAAAAGCGCCAGCGCCGCTGACACTCGACAGCTACTATGGCGATTGGCAGGGCACGGCCACCGCGATGAGCGAAACCGACGAAGACTTCCCGACCTCCAAACGCGACATTGCCCTTGCCCTCAACAAGTCAGATCTTGGCGGCTTCATTCTCAGCTGGTCGACCCTGCAACGTCAGAAAGGCAACCCGGAAGCGCCCCTGGAGGTCATGAAATCGACCACCGTCGAATTCGTACCTGCACTCAAACTCAACACCTGGAAAGCCAAAGCCGATGTCGATGCCTACAGCGGCGGCATCCTCTATTGGGCTAGGCTCGATGGCAGCGGCTTCGTCATTTCAAGTTTCACCATCAACGCCGACGGAAAACCCGAATTCCAAACCTATCGCCGCCGCGTGGCTGGCAACAACATGAGGTTGGAATTCTCCAACGTCACCGACGGCAAGTTCGTGCGCACCGTCAAAGGCTCGCTGAAGAAGCTCGCAGGCCGCTAAACCTCAACCCGCACCAGCAGCGCGGTTGCGTCATCGCTTTTTTTCATCCGCGGATAGCGCACGCCTTCGGGGTCATCGTCTTCGATATGGCGAAGCTCGCGCGCCAATATCTTCAGGCCGACCGTTTGTGCCGTCGCAATCAACTCGCGATCGCCATAGCGCGCATAGTCTTCCTTGAGCGCATAAAACCCATCCGTCGCCAGCAGCACCGTCGCCGGTCCGGAAAGCTCAAGCGTCGCAACCTTTACATGCTCGCCAACCGCCGCGTCCGCACCCAGCAGCCAAAACCCTTGTGGCGTATTGACCATTTCACGAACCCGCTGCAAGTCCGGCAACACAGTCTGGCGCTGCGCCTCCACGCCGATGCCCTTGCGCGCCGCGATCATCTTGGCCGCAAGCCCGGTTTCAAACGAACTGCGCGAGGGGCTGATCCCGAAATTGTGAATGGCGTCATCCGCCGTTTCCACCAGAACCCGGCTATCTCCCAAATAGGCGATGTGCAACCGTCCAGGCTCAACGCCGATTAAACTGATCGTCGTCCACGGTAATTCGTAACGCGCCTCAGGTGGCCGCGATCGCAGCGCCTCAAACTGTTTCGTGATCTCGAAGGCCACATCCCTGATGAGCCCGCGCAAGTCTTTCGAAGCGGCCGGCCCATGCTTCAAGAGCAGATCGCGCGCCGTATGCGAAACCCATGCCGCGTCGCTGCGCCCCGGCATCAAAGGCGTCTCCACCAGGCTTGTCACCCCATCCAGCACGAACGCGATGGAAGACGTCGCCCCCATGGCATCGTCGTTCTCCCGTTCGGGCGAACCGGGAATACTCAGGCCTTCGAGAACTTGTATACGTGGCATGTTCATCCTCATTGCCGAAAGTCGAGCGCTGCCTATAACAC
>VFKO01000417.1 GCA_009885515.1 Rhodobiaceae bacterium
AGCGCATCGACGACTGCCGCAACATCGTCATCATCAATAACGTGGCGCCCATAGGGCAGAAACGCGTGCGGTGCCGTCATGCGAACGCATCGGTCAACATAACTTGCAGCGCGCGGGCATCCAGCCTTTCAGGATTGGCGTCGCTCGAATAGGCAAACCCTTCCGCAACCGGACGGGCCCCAAGCGCAAGATAGGCTTCGCGCGATGCCGGCAAATACGCAGGCAGAATGACATAGCGATCAGGCATTTCAAGTGTTTGCCGCGCATCATCCATCGGCACCATGATTTCGTGCAGCTTCTCACCGGGACGAATGCCGATAATCTTTTGCGGCAGGTGAGGCGCCATGCAGCGCGCCAGTTCTGCGGTGCTCATCGATGGTATCTTCGGCACAAAAATCTCGCCCCCTTGCGTCAACGCCATGGACGAAAGCACCAGGTTGACCCCTTGCGTCAGGGTGATCCAAAAGCGCGTCATCCGCGGATCGGTGATTGGCAGCGACTCGGCGTTCTCGCTGATCAGCTTTTGGAAGAACGGCATCACACTGCCGCGCGATCCCACCACGTTACCATAGCGAACCACCGAGAACCGGCAGCCATCGGAGCCTGAAAGGTTGTTGGCCGCAACGAAAATCTTGTCTGCCGCCAGTTTCGAGGCGCCGTAAAGATTGATCGGGTTTGCCGCCTTGTCCGTTGACAGCGCAACCACACGCTTCACCCCGCGCTGAATGGCAGCCTGAACCACATTCTCCGCGCCGATCACGTTCGTAGCAATACATTCGAACGGATTATACTCGGCAATCGGCACTTGCTTGAGAGCGGCAGCATGAATGACATAGTCGACATCGCGCATTGCCATTTCCAACCGGCTTGGATTGCGCACGTCACCAATGAAATAACGCATAAACGGATAGCGATCCTGCGGGAATACCTGCGCCATCTCGTATTGCTTCAACTCATCGCGCGAAAATATGATGAGTTTCTTCGGCATGTAACGTGCGATCACCGTGCGCACAAAATGCTTGCCGAACGATCCAGTGCCGCCCGTCACCAGCACCGTCCGGTCGTTCAGATCAATGGCCGGTTCAAGAAAGTCACGGGTTTGCTGAAAGGCGCCGTAAGCTCCAGGAAGAGCTTCGTCGTCGTCGGTGGCATAGGCCTGTAGAACTGGTGTCATGGCGATCCGGACTTGGGGAGAGAGAGAGAGGAGGGTGACCGGATTGCATCCTTACTCAGTATGCTGAATAAAGGGTTAGGCGTTGAGGTTCAGCGCGAATCTGAAGTGCCGCGGCCCCATCACAGGTTCAGGTTTTCGCGTGTCGTCCAGCTCAAGCCCGGAAAGCGAAAACCGGGAAAAGTAACTCTCTCCACTGCGTTCATGATGCATTAACCCCACAAGCGGAGCAACGCTCTGGTCCACATCCACCCGTAAAGAGCGCTGATCATCGCCGATTTCAATGGAGCCTTCGGTCATACCAAGGCCCGTTGAAGCCGAAACCAGGAACGACACTGGCCGGCCATGATCGACCGGCTCCTTCGCCAGCGAGAAAGTTTCCGCATTAACGCCCCCATTATGCGTTGAGCACGCCAGCCTGTCTCCGTTGAAGGCCGCCGGGTTGAGCAGAAAATGTCCCAGGCGCAAGGAGCCTCGCCCCCATTCGCGCCAGGCCAGAACGATGTCGAACTCAACGCGCGGCGCATGGGCACAGAAACGCAGGCGCTTGAAGAGTGTGCCCATTGGCGTTGAAATCTCGGCTTCAATCACAGCGTCGGCTGAATGCTCGCAGCCATAGATCCGGGGCAGGACCCATTCAAGATCGGAAATTTTGGAAACACCTGGCGCTTCGAAAACGCAGTTGCCTGTGTACCAGTCGAACTGAAGATCGATGGCCTCATAGTGACCGTGCAAAAGCGAGACCAGCATCGGCGGCCGTGAATCGCCGCGCACGTGAATTTCGTGAATGGCAAGCCCCCGCCGCCGGTTCAAAACAACCGAAACAGAAGGCGTTTCAAGCTCAATCCATTTATGCTCCGTTTGCACCGTCGGCGCTGACAACGGAACAGGCACAGACGATGGGCGCGCCCCAAGGGTGCTGTCTGCAGCCGCCAGTCTTTGACGATAGCGCGTCCAACGCGCCTGTGTGATGTGTGTGCGGAAGTCACTGGACCAAAGATAGCAAAGCTCCCGCCAGGCGTTGGCTTCGCCATTGCGCTGTTCAACCAGGCCCCGGTAGATCCGGTGACAGGCCGCATTGATCGCAATGTCATCGCGGCCCGACACCGCCCAGCGCGTGATGTTGTATTTCTTGTGCTTTTTTACAGGAATCGGGTAGGCGGCCGTCTGCAACTCGAGAAGCTGATCGGCTGATGCCGTGTCGATCAGGGTCAAGGCTTGCGTTGGCTTGAGGAATTGAACACGATGCGATTGAACGAGTCGCCGCCAGGCTGAGGCAATCGTTTGCCATTCTCCGTATTGAACCGCCTCTTCGGTATGAAAGCGCTTCGGTCTGAAGTCAAAAATCTCCGCATCATTGCTGTAAAGCGGAAGCAGTCGCGGCTGGGCACCGCGCTGCGTTTCGACAAAGCCGAGATAGTCGTGCACATCGACGTCACCATGCGCCATCCGTTGAAGTTTTTGAAACGCCATCGTGTGCGTCCACAACAGCGCGATCTCGGAGCCGTCGGAACCGCGCGCGCGCTGCGGATGATACTTCAGTTCGCCATCCCACTCCGGATGATGCGCCGCGACATTGTCCCAATCCATCAGAATGGCGCGGTAACCTGCCGCCAGATACAGCGGCACCAGACCGGCAGAGTACGCCTGCTCATTGACAAGGGCTATGGACGGACGCTCGCCTAGAAGCGTTTCGTAGACCGTGTGTCCAAGCGCCAGATTGGCTTCATTCACGCGGGCAGGCACAAGTGGTCCGATCAGCTGCGCATAGCCCGATCCCACGAATTCGACGAAGCCCGCAGCAATAAGGCGCCGCAATTCGACGATCCAGGCGGGATCAATCGCTGCAATCGATTCGAGCGTGTAGCCCGTCGCTTCTATGGCGATCGGCGCACCGATAGCCTCGGGCAAACGCAAGAGGGGCCAATAGCACCGTGCAACAACTTCAGGCCGCTGCTCTTCTTCAATAGACGAAAACGCAAGATTGAGGTGAAACAGTGCAAAGACGTTCAGTTTGCTCATGCTCGCACGGTTTCAATCCGCAAGGTGTTGAGTGCCACCACTGCGTTCGCACGAGCAGCAGCCACACTATTGCCAGTTGCCAACACCATCGCCGCCGTGCAGCCGGAATGCGTGGGCTCCAGGATTTCATCGCCGGGTGCGACTGTCACCACAATCTCTTCTATGCCGGACAGACGTCTGGCGTCTTCCAGCCCCACAATGCGCGAGACACGTCCCGGTTCCGGAAAGGCATAGCGCTGCACGATCGGTGTTTGGCGCCTGGGCTGCAGTTCAGTCCGGTCCACGCGCTCACCCAGCGCCAGCTTGATCACTGCGCCGATAAAATCGACTCCCGTGTTGAGGGGAATCTCGCGCGTGCAGAAATACCCGCCAGACGCCCGAGCCGCCAACTCGATGACATATGGCTTGCCACTGGCGACGACGATGTCACCTTTAATGTTGCCTGTTGAAACACCAAGCGCGCGCCCGGCGGCCTCCGCCGTAAGCTTCACCGCGGTCTGCGTGCGCTCGTCAAGATGACTTGGCAGATCACCGCCATTCTCGATGAAATAGGGCGCATAGCGTTCGATGAACTCATAGTTGCGGTCCGAAAATCCCGGCGTCACGCCTTCGCCATCGATCAAAATGGACTCGGTCGAAATCTGCGGACCGTCCAAAAATTCTTCCACCATCACCCGGCGCGTCGGCGACTGCCTTGCAGCGGTCTCAAACACGGCGGTAAGGTCCATCCCGGCTTGCAGGCGTTGAACGCCGCGGCTGCCGCGGCTGTCGACAGGCTTGACGACCAACCGATAGTCGCGCTGCCTCGCAAATCGCCGCAGTTGTCCGGCGTCGGCAAGCGCCGAAAACCAGGGCACCGGCACGCCCGCCTCGGCAAAGCGCTGCTTCATGGCCAACTTGTCTTGCGCCAGTCGCGCCGCCTCAAGTGGAATGCCCGGCAAACCCAAACGCTCGGCAACCGTCGCCACCGTCAGCGGCACATCGCAGCCGATGGTGATCACGCCATCAATTTTGCAAACCGTCTGATGATAATGCTCAGCCGCCGCCAGCGTTTCAGCTGCATCATAGGTTGACGCCAGAAAATGATCATCGGCCGCAGCAAACCCGGGTGCATTGGGGTTCAGATCGCTGACCACCACACGATAGCCCAACTCCTTCGCGCGCCGGATGCCATGCAGCGCCTGCACGCCGCCCGACACAATAAGCAAAGTCTTGGTCATCAGAAGTAAAGCCCGCCATTGACGTTGAGCGTCTGTGCCGTGATGTAGCTCGACGCGTCACTGGCGAGGAAGGCCACAGCGTCAGCCACTTCACCCGGCGTTCCCATGCGGCCCAGCACGATGTTCTCAGCCGCTTTGGCAACCGATGCCGCCGCCATCCCAGCCGCCGCCATCTCCGATTGTATCAAACCCGCAGCGACCACGTTCGAGCGAATGTTCCACTTGGCGCCAAAGCGCGCAATAACTTGTGAGAGCGAAATGAGCCCTGCTTTCGACGCCGCATAGTGGGCCGTACGTGGGCCTCCATACTGCCCGCTGACCGAACCAATATGAATAATAGACCCGCCATGCGCCTGCTTGAGAGTAGGCAACGCCACTTGTGAACACACAAACGGTCCGCGCAGGTTCACACCAAGAATCTCATCCCATTCACCGTCGGTCACTTGATCAAAATCTGTCGGCTTGTTGATGCCCGCATTATTGACAAGAATCGAAAAGGGGCCAAAACGCTCCACCGCCTGCGCCATGGCAGCCTCGACGCTGTCCCGGTGCGAGACCTCCATTTCAACCGCAAAGACAGCACGGTCCGCGCCCGCAAGTTCCTTTTGCAGCGCCAACGCACCATCGCGCTGTGCGCGATAGGTGAACGCAACCTTCGCTCCAGCGCCCGCAAGACGACGCACAATCGCTTTGCCGATACCTCGGCTGCCTCCGGTGACGAACGCGATCTTGCCTTCCAGCGTGGTGCTCATTTCGTATCCACTTTCTTGCGTGCAAGTGCCCGGCGCGCCGCCGCGGCAATGAAGGGGCCAGTCAACTCATAGTGTTCCGCCAACTGCTCTGGCTCGCCGGACTGCCCGAAGACATCGCGCACGCCCACAAACTCGATCGGGCAGGGCGCTGTTTGCACAAGGGCTTCAGCGACCGCTCCGCCCAATCCGCCAAAAATGTTGTGATCTTCAGCCGTGACTATACATCCAGTCTCGCGAGAAGCCGCCGTCAAAAGCGCCGAGTCGATCGGCTTGATCGTCGCCATGTTGATCACCCGCGCCGAAATCCCCTCGCGCGCCAAAATCTCAGCCGCATCGAGCGCCCGCGAAACCTCGACGCCGCAGGCAACCAGACTCACGTCGCAGCCTTGGCGGATCACTTGACCTTTTCCAATCTCAAATTTGTGTTCAGGTCCAAACACCGGCGTCGAAGCGCTGCGCCCGGTCCGCACATAAACCGGACCGTCAAACTCAAGAATGGCGCGCGTTGCTTGCCGCATCTCTTCCGCGTCTGCCGGAGAAATCACTGTCATGCCGGGAATAGCGCGGAAGGCCGCGATATCTTCCAGCGCCTGCGCCGAACCGCCATCTGGACCCACATCAAGTCCCGGATGGCTGGCCACGATTTTTACGTTGCGTTGCGTATACGCAATCGACAAGCGCGCCTGCTCGACGGCCCGCAGACAAAACACGGCAAAGGTCGTGACAATGGGAACAAGTCCGGTTGCGGCCATTCCTCCCGCAGCTGCCATCATGTTTTGCTCGGCGATCCCGAATTGAAAGAAGCGCTCGGGAAAGGCCTTGCGAAAATGATGCACGCCCGTCCCGCCCGCAATGTCGGCGTCAAGTACAACGACATTTGGAAAGCCCGGGGCAATCTCGGTCAAGGCTTTGCCGAACGCCTCACGCAATGAGTCACCATTGCTTGCGATCAGTTGCGGACTAGCGGCTGCCATCGAGC
>VFKO01000571.1 GCA_009885515.1 Rhodobiaceae bacterium
ATGAGCATGCGGCCTTCGAACTCGCGAAAGGCCGGGCAATTGGCGATGCGCATGAGGCCTGCGTAATCGCGGTCGATGGCTTTGAGATTGAAATACTCGATCATGCGGCCGCTGCCTGCGGTGTAGGGATAGACATCCAGCGTCACGCGCTGGCCCTGGGCGCGGGCCTTGTCTACTTTTTCAAGCGACTGGCCGATCTTGCCCCAATTGCGTTTGCCGGCGGATTTGTGGTGCGAGATGTGGGTGTGCAGTCCGGTTTCGCGGCCGATCAATAGTGTTTCATCGACCGCTTCAAGCAGGCGGTCGCCTTCATTGCGCATATGGGTGGCGTAAAGGCCGTTGAAGGGAGCGGCGGCGCGCGCGAGTTCGATGACCTCGTCCGTTTTGCTCCAGCGGCCTGGGCGATAGATAAGGCCGGTCGAGAAGCCGCAGGCGCCTTGCTCCATGGCCTTGGCGACATGGCCGCGCATGCGTGCGAGTTCGCTCGGTGTGGGCGCGCGTTCCTCCATACCCATGACCGTGGTGCGCACGGTGTTGTGGCCGACGAGCATGATCGAATTGATCGACGGGCGCTTGGCAAGGACGGCGTCGAAGTAGCCTTCCAGGTCTTCAAAATCGCCGGCGGCGCCCGAGAGAATGCCGCCGCTGGCCAGGCCGGGATCAACGCCGCGCTCGGCGGGGATGGCGCTGAAGCCGCAATTGCCGCAGACGCAGGTGGTGACACCTTGGGCCAGTTTAAAGCTCATGTCGGGGTGGCGGATGAATGCGCCGTCGTCATGGGTGTGGACGTCGATGAAGCCGGGGGCGAGAGACAGGCCCTTGGCGTCGATCTCGGCGCGGGCGGAGCTTTGGGCGGTGCCGACGGTGGCGATGCGGCCACCGTCGATCTCGACGTCGCCCGGGAAGGACGGTGCGCCGGTGCCGTCGACGATGCTGGCGTTGCGGATGATGAGATCAACGGTCATGGCGGTGCTGCTCTTTGTTTTGTCCGGTTATAGCCCATAAAGAGCAGGGCGTGTGCGCAACCATTCGCCGATTTTTTCGCCGATCATGATGGTGGTGAGGTTGATGTTGGCGCGCGGCACGAAGGGCATGATCGCGGCGTCGGCGACCACCAGGCCATCGAGTGCGTGGCACTGGCCGTATTGATTGACGACGGCCATGGGGTCCGAAGCTAGGCCCATCTTGGCGGTGCCGCAGGGGTGATAGCCGCTGCCGGCGAAGCGGCGGCACAGACCGGCGAGGTCTTCGTGCGTTGGTGTGCCGCGCGGAAAGACCACGGCCTCGGCGAGGTCGGCCACGGGTTTGGCGTTAGCGAAGGCGAGCACGTCGCGCAGGCAGGCGGCCAGGCGCTGGGTGTCGCGTTCGTCTTCGCAGAAACGGTTGTCGATGATGGGGGCTTCGTCCGGATCGGCGGAGGCCAGGCGCAATTCGCCGCGCCCGTATTGATATTCCACCACTCCGGCGATGGCGAAGAGCGGGGCTTGCTGGCGGCCGGCGAAGGCCAGCATTTCGATCTGCAGATCATTGCGCTTGGGCGACCCCTCGGCGGTGTAGCGCAAGATGGATTGGATGATGGGCTTATCGTGATCGACAAGCGCGGGATCCCGGGGCTTCAGCGTCACGGAAAGCGCGGGGTGGTCGCAGAGATTTTGGCCGACGCCCGGCAGGTCGCGGATCACCTCGATTGCATGTGCCTGCAGTTGCGCCCGCGGCCCCAGGCCCGAGCGCATCAGAATGGCTGGGGACATGATGGCGCCCGCCGCGAGTATGACGAGCTTGGAACTGACGGCCTCGATCGTGCCGTCGCGGTGGCGGAATTCAACGCCGGTGCAACGCCCGTTTGCCGTCAGCACGCGGGTGACCAAGGTTTCGGCGCGCAGCGTTAGATTGGGGCGCAGGCGCGCGGGAGCGAGATAGCCGATGGCGCAGGAAATGCGCAGGCGGCCAAGCTTGTTCATTGGTTGGGGCCCCGCGCCCCAGCTCGCGGGATCGTTGGCGTCCGGGCAATCGGGATAGCCGAGGGCGCGCGCAGCCTCGAGGAAGGCCTGCTGTTGCAAGGTCATCTCGGCGACAGGATAGCGGCGGATGGTGATGGGCCCGGCGTCGCCGTGATAGTCGCGATCGCCGAAATCAAGGTCGCGCTCAAGCCGCTTGTAAGGCGGCAGAACGCCCTGCCAGCTCCATTCGCTCAAACCCAAATCTGCCCATTCGTCGAAATCCTCCGGCATGCCGCGCAAGGCGATGGCGGTGTTGACGGCGCTGGAACCGCCCGTGACGCGGCCGCGCGGCAGAGGCACTTGCCGGTCGCGCGTTGGGGCATAGGCCAGGCCCCAATCGTGCGCGGTGTAGGAGTTGTTGTGGCCGTTGACGAGATCGAACGGCGTCGTTTGCGCGTCGGCGTAGTCAGGTCCCGCCTCAATCAGCAGCACCGTGCGATTGGGGTCTTCCGAGGCGCGCGCGGCAAGCGCACAACCGGCACTGCCCGCGCCGATGATGATGATGTCGAACATGGCGCGAGGCTAGCATGGAGGGTGGTGTGTGGGCTATGGGGGGAGAGTGCTGTGAAGGGCCAGGCGAGTGACACGACGGGAAATATTTCTGACTGCACTGAGTCGAGGCCATCCGGTTCAGCTCCACGCCTCCCATTTTCGTCATGGCAGGGCTTGACCCTGCCACCCAGTCGTTGCGTGTCTACGCAACGGCGAGACTTGTGCGCCGGAAAGGCCAGAGTCTTTTCGTCTCGTGGACGCGAGCCGACTGGGTGGCCGGGTCAAGTGCCCGGCCATGACGAACGTGAGGAGTGTGGACTCGCCGCCAAGCGGTAATGAGTGTTCCAGTTGAACGAAACGCGCTCTAGAAAGAACGTTGCACCACCAAGGACACCAAGGGTTTTGTGTCTTTCTCGTGCCCTTGGTGTCCTTGGTGGTTTATCATCTTTCCTCTTCTTGAACCTCATTCAAGGCGCCGCTTTCGCCGAGCCCTGCCGGGCACTGGATTTCGCTGCACGTGGACACCAGCCACAAGCGAACGGCGGGTGTTCCTTGCGCTGTTGATGATCGATTGCCGCGAGGCTAGTGTGGTTGATCAAAAAGTCTCAAGCTACGGACACCAGCGATGAACGCAACTTCCATGGTCGGCCCCGCCTTTGTACGCATGATGGCGGCGTACAATGCTGAGATGAATGTGCGGCTCTATGAGGCGGCGGGCAGGCTTTCGGATGTTGAGCGCAGGCGCGAGCGCGGTGCGTTCTGGGGCTCGATCCTGGGCACGTTCAGTCATCTGATGTGGGCCGATCAGCTTTGGATGTCGCGCTTTGACGGCTGGACGGCGCCTGCGCTCAACCAGAAGCAAAGTGCGGGGATGTTTGCGGACTTCGCGGAGCTGCACGGCGCGCGGGTGGACGCGGATGCGAAGATCATCTCGTGGGCGCGCGGCGTTGACGAGGCCTGGCTTGGGCGCGATCAAACCTGGTTCAGCGGCAGTGTGGGGCGCGAGGTGACGCTGCCGCGCGGCGTGCTGATGGCGCATTTTTTCAACCACCAAACCCACCATCGCGGCCAGGCGCACGCGCTGATCACGGCGTGCGACGAAAAAACAGGTGACACCGATCTTGTATTTTTGCCTCAAGCCCTGATGGTGGCGCTTGCGGTGTAACCTTTCGCCGTGTCAGTTTTGGCTCGACGAGCTTGGAGCATATTTCCTGGAGGAGACTATGTATTCGCTGAAATCGCCACTCATTGCAGCTTCGTTGTCCGCTGCGGTAATTGTTGCAACGGGCACCGGGGCGTCCGCTGCAGAGGTGCATTGGAATGGCGCTGGCTGGTATGGGATCGAAGATGTTGTTGAGTGGGGCTGGATCATCTCCGGCCCTTACGCCGATAAGGCCGGTTGCGAAGCGCCACTGCCCGCCGCCGCCGACGAATCTGAATTCTACTGCGAGTATCTGGCTGCAAAGCCCGCTTGGGATTGAGGCTGCACGAATTCGCGTTCGCTTCGCGTTACTTTGCTTCCGGCACAGGTGTTGGGGACTCTGGTTGGGCCTGGTCTGGGACCGCTGATGATCCCGCAGGCGATTGCGGCCTGGCTGGTGTGGCGCGCGGCGCGGACGCGGGAGGCAGACTTGAACGATTGAGGTGGTTCAGGTCGGCTTCCTACATGACGGGCTCCTGGCATGCTGACAGATTCCGGCTGCCTTTCGCGCCGGGGCGTTTTTTTCACTTGTGATCGCCGTTATTGTTCGTTATATGTTCTTTTTGCGGAGATGGGTTTATGTCAGCCCTTCTGGCCGCTGCGATTTGATTGTTGGTTTGGAGGTGGGGAGGGGAAAAGCTGGGTTTCGTGCATGTTGCGTGCACACTAAATTTGAATGGCTGAAATCTGCGGGTTTTTTCGGGAAATGGCGGAAATCGAGAATCAGAAAAATGGCGGAATTGCTTATCATGTACACATGCAGCTAAAAACGAGAGATATACCCCCCTTGTCGATTTTGAGCCCTTTTTTTCGGGGAATGGAAAAAGGAGATGGCGCACCCAGCACGACTCGAACGTGCGACCTCTGCCTTCGGAGGGCAGCGCTCTATCCAACTGAGCTATGGGTGCAAAACCTTTGGGCACACTAGCCAATGCACGCGCGCTACGCAAACTCGGTTTGGAATGGCTTGCGGGCCGGGTTTGCCCCGCTATGATCCCGGCCCGAATTTCACACACCAGCCCTTCAAGGTTTTCCATGCCGACACCTGCTCCTGAAACAATCATCGTCGAAAAGCGCCGCATCGCCTGTGACGGCGAGGGCGGGGGGCTTGGCCATCCGCGCGTGTTCCTGGAGATGGGGGAGGGCCGCGAGGTCGAATGTCCCTATTGCGACCGGAAGTTTGTCTTGTCGCGCACGGCGGCCGAGGCGGACAATCATTGAAGGCGCGGGCGGCCGGAAAGGGTGATCACCTCTATCTGATCGATGGCTCGGGATATATTTTCCGGGCCTTCCATGCCTTGCCGCCCTTGACGCGCAAAAGCGATGGTTTGCCGGTGGGGGCGGTGTCGGGGTTTTGCAATATGCTGTTCAAGCTGTTGCAGGATACGAAGGCCAATGAGCGGCCGACGCATCTGGCGGTGATCTTCGATACGTCGCGGGTGAGTTTTCGTACCGAGATTTATCCGGCCTACAAGGCGCAGCGGCCGCCGCCGCCGGAGGATCTGATCCCGCAGTTTTCGCTCATTCGCGATGCGACGCGCGCCTTCGGGGTGCCGGCGGTGGAGCTTGCGGGCTTTGAAGCCGACGATCTGATCGCCACATACGCGGCGCAGGCGTCGGCTGCGGGTGCGTTTGTTACCATCGTCTCGTCCGACAAGGATCTGATGCAGCTGGTGGTGGACGGGAAGGTTGAGCTTCTCGATCCAGTGAAATCAAGGGCGATCCGCTCGGCTGAGGTGATGGAGAAGTTCGGGGTTGAGCCCTCCAAAGTCATCGATGTGCAGGCGCTGGCGGGCGATGCGTCGGACAATGTTCCTGGTGTCCCTGGAATTGGGGTGAAGACGGCGGCGGAGCTGCTCAACATCTATGGCGATCTGGAAACGCTGCTGGCGCGGGCGGGTGAAATCAAGCAGCCCAAGCGGCGCGAAACGCTGCTCGAGAATGCCGAAAAGGCGCGGCTGTCGAAGCGGCTGGTGACGCTGGATGTGGCGGCGCCGGTGCCGGTGCCGCTTGCGGAGTTCGGGGTGATCGAGCCTGACCCGCGCGAGCTTGCCGGGTTTTTGAAGGCGATGGAGTTTACGACGCTGCTCAAGCGGGTAGCGGCGGAATGGGATCTGAGCGACACGGCGTCGATCCCGGCGGCGGTGCTGGAGGTGACGCGGGCGTCATCTGCAGAGCGGGTTCAAGCGGCGGTCATCGCGACGGTGAGTGAGCCGGGCGCGGTCTTTGAGCGCGAGGCGGTGATGGCGCCGATTGACCGGGGGCGCTACGAGACGGTGACTGCGCTTGCCGATCTGGAGCGCTGGATCGCGCGGGCGCATGAGGTGGGAATTGTCTGCGTCGATACAGAGACGACGTCGCTTTCGGAAATGGAGGCCGAGCTCGTCGGCGTTTCGCTTGCGGTGGCGCCGGGAGAGGCCTGTTACATTCCGGTCGGGCATGGTTCCGGGGACGGTTTTGATTTCGGCGCGGCACAACCGCAGCAGCTGGCGCGCGAGCTGGTCGTCGAATGCCTGAAGCCGCTGCTGGAAGACGCGGCGGTGCTGAAAATCGGGCAGAATGTGAAATATGATTTTCATATTCTGCTGCGCTACGACATCCGGCTTTTTCCATTCGACGATACGATGTTGATGTCCTACGCGCTTGATGAAGGTGTGCACGGGCACGGCATGGACGAGATGTCGGTGCGCTATCTGGGTCACAAGCCGATTGCGTTCAGCGAGGTTGCGGGCAAGGGCAAGTCGCAGATTACATTTGACAAAGTGCCGATTGCTGAAGCGGCTGCCTATTCGGCTGAAGATGCGGATGTGACTTTGCGGCTGCATTCGCTGTTCAAGCCGCGGCTGGTGGCGGAGCGGATGGTCAGCGTTTATGAAACGCTGGAGCGGCCTTTGGTGGCGGTGCTGGCGGACATGGAACAGGCGGGGGTGCTGGTTGATCGCGAGGTGCTGGCGCGGCTGTCGCAGCGCTTTGCGCAGCGCATGGCGGGGCTGGAGGAGACGATCCACAAGCTTGCGGGCGAGCGGTTCAATCTGGGTTCGCCCAAGCAGCTTGGCGATATCCTGTTCGGCAAATTCAGTTTGCCGGGCGGCAAGAAAACCAAGACCGGGCAGTGGTCGACAGACGCGGACGCACTGGAAGAGTTAGCGGCACAGGGACACGATCTGCCGCGCCAGATCATCGACTGGCGGCAGATGTCAAAGCTGAAAAGTACGTACACCGACGCGCTGCCGACTTACATCAATGCGCATACAGGGCGCATCCACACGTCGTATTCGATGGCGTCGACGTCGACCGGGCGGCTGTCGTCGAACGATCCGAATTTGCAAAACATTCCGATCCGCACGAACGAGGGGCGCGAGATTCGCACGGCGTTTGTGGCGGCCAAGGGCATGAAGCTGATCAGTGCCGACTATAGTCAGATCGAGCTGCGGTTGCTGGCACATATCGCCGATATCCGAGCGTTGAAAAAAGCGTTCGCGGAGGGTCTCGATATTCATGCAATGACGGCGTCGGAGATGTTTGGCGTGCCTGTCAAAGGCATGGATCCTTCGATCCGGCGCAAGGCCAAGGCGATCAATTTTGGCATTATATATGGGATTTCGGCGTTCGGGCTTGCCAATCAGTTGTCGATTTCGCGCGACGAAGCGGGCGCTTATATCAAGACCTATTTCGAACGCTTTCCGGGCATTCGCGCTTACATGGATCGCACGAAAGCCGAGGCGCATGAGAACAAATTCGTGTTGACGATTTTCGGGCGCAAGGTGCAGGTGCCCGATATCAGTTCTTCCAATCCCTCGATGCGAGCGTTCCAGGAGCGGGCGGCGATCAATGCACCGATCCAGGGTTCAGCGGCAGACGTGATCCGGCGCGCGATGGTGCGGGTCCCCGGCGCGTTGATGGCGGCAAAGTTGAACGGGCGGATGCTGTTGCAGGTGCACGACGAGCTTGTGTTTGAGGTGCCGGAGGACGAGGTGGCGAAGACCTGCGACGTGGTTCGCAAGGTCATGGAGAACGCCAGCGAACCGGCGCTTCAACTGACGGTGGCGCTGACGGTTGAGGCAAAGGCTGGGCAGAACTGGGACGAAGCGCATTAGCTCCGTCCCATTTTTTACTCTGCGGCTTCACCTAAGATGGGAGCTGCGGCTCTGACGTCGGCGCTGACGTGGGCTTCGAATTTTTTGAAGTTGTCGCGAAACATGTGAATGAGATTCGCGGCCTGTTTGTCGTAGGCTTTTTTGTCGGTCCAGGTTTCGCGCGGGTTCAGGATTCTTGCGTCGACGCCAGGGACCGAGACTGGAACTTCGAAGCCGAAGTTCGGGTCCAGCCGCATCTGGACCGTTTTCAAAGTTCCGTCGAGCGCGGCGGAGAGGAGGGCGCGAGTGACCTTGATGGGCATGCGTGAACCGGTGCCGAATGCGCCGCCGGTCCAGCCGGTGTTGACTAGCCAGCAATCGACCTTGTGGGCTGCAATCAGGCTGCGCAGGAGGTTGCCGTATTCAGTTGGGTGGCGGGGCATGAAGGGCGCGCCGAAGCAGGTCGAGAATGTCGGCTGTGGTTCCTTGCCCAGGCCCTTTTCGGTGCCGGCGACTTTGGAGGTGAAGCCAGAAAGGAAATGATACATCGCCTGGCTTGGCGTGAGTTTGGCAATGGGAGGTAAAACGCTGAACGCGTCAGCGGTCAGCATGACGATATTGGAGGGTTGTCCGGCAAGGCCGATGAGGCTGGCGTTGGGGATATAGCTGATGGGATAGGCGCCACGCGAATTCTCTGCAAGGCTTCCATCATTGAGATCGAGTTCGCGCGTTGCCTCGTTGATCACAACGTTCTCAAGGACTGTGCCGAAGCGTTTCGTTGTGGCGAAAATTTCGGGTTCGGCTTCCGGAGAAAGGCGGATCATCTTGGCATAGCAACCGCCTTCGAAATTGAAGACGCCGCTATCGGACCAGCCGTGCTCGTCGTCGCCGATCAATGTGCGGTGTGGATCGGCAGACAGTGTTGTCTTGCCGGTGCCCGACAGTCCGAAAAAGATCGCGCTTTCCTTTGATTTTCCAACGTTCACCGAGCAGTGCATCGGCATCACGTTTTTTGGAGGCAGAAGATAGTTCAATATCGTGAATACCGATTTCTTCATTTCGCCGGCATAGGACGTGCCGCCGATGAGAACGAGTTTGCGCTCGAAGGAGACCGCTATGACCGTGCCCGTTGCAGTGCCGTGTATTGCAGGGTCAGCCTGGAATCCGGGAAAGTCGATGATGGTGAATTGTGGATCGAATGGTTGACGTTCGCCGGCTTCCGGTTCAATGAGCAGATGTTGAATGAAGAGCGAATGCCATGCGTACTCAGTGATGATACGAACCGGCAGGCGGTGCGTCGTGTCGGCGCCGCCAAAAAGATCCTGGACGAAGAGCTCGCGTCCCTGAGCGTAGGCGCGGAACGAATTCAACAGCGTGTCGAAATTCGCCGGGGACATCGACTTGTTGTTGTCCCACCAGATGTGCTTCTCTACCGATGGTTCGCGGACGACGAATTTGTCTCCGGCGGAGCGGCCGGTGTGAATGCCGGTCTTGACAACGAGCGGGCCGTCTTTGGCCAGGACGCCTTCGCGACGTTCGACCGCGTGTTGAACCAGGCTTGCCATCGGCAGGTTCCAATGAACCTGGCGCAGGTTTGTCAGGCCTACGTTGTCGATGGCGGTGGGGGCCGTTTGATGTCCCGTTGTGTGCATTCGTCGTCGTCTCCGTCACGCCCAAGCTGTGGCGAATTGGCAGAATTCTGTGGAATTTCGAACCTGGGTTGCACCATAGGGGGGAGACTTATTCGAAGCAATATGGGGTGCGGCGAAGAGTTCTGGAGGTTTGTCAAAATGGGTGAAATACCTCGCAGCCGCCTCGATGCTCAGACCGATTGACGTAGCGAAAATGAAAACCCCATGGGCTGGCCGGCTGTTTACCCTTTGGCGCGAAGTTGGTTGGCCCACGTTGCGCGACAGTTGTGATGCTGGCATTTCCATTCAGCGGCGGCGCTGTAGGGTTAATCTTGGGGATTAGTCTGCGAATGGCGGGTCAGGCGTGCATAGCGGCGGCGCTTTGGTAGGCCTATATTCGTGGTTCTGAGATTCTAACGAGAGAGGGCATGAGGCTCCATGACGATCATTGCGCTTGTCGATGACGACCGGAATATTCTTTCATCGCTTTCGATGGCGCTGGAGCAGGAAGGCTATCAGGTCAAGACGTATTCGGATGGGGTGACGGCGTTGGCCGCCCTTCAGGCATCGCCCCCGGCGCTGGCGATCCTGGACATCAAGATGCCGCGGATGGACGGACATGAAGTCTTGAAAAAATTACGGCAAACCAGCGATCTGCCCGTTATTTTCTTAACGTCGAAAGACGATGAGGTCGACGAAGTCGTCGGCTTGAGCCTTGGTGCGGACGATTACATCAAAAAGCCATTTTCCCAGCGTCTGTTGTTGCAGCGCGTACGGGCGGTTCTGCGACGTGCCGAAGCGCGCAATGCGCCAAACTCGGCCACGACGGCCAAAGAGGTGATCGTGCGGGGGAAGTTGGTGCTCGATCAGTTGCGCCACTCGTGCACGTGGAATGAAAAGGATGTGCAGTTGACGGTGACGGAGTTTTTGATTTTGCTGGCGTTGGCCCAGAGGCCCGGCATCGTCAAGAGCCGGGATAATCTGATGGATGCCGCCTATGACGATCAGGTCTATGTCGATGACCGCACGATCGACAGTCACATCAAAAGGCTTCGCCGCAAGTTCAAGCATGTTGATGATTTATTCGATTCGATCCAGACGCTGTACGGCGTCGGCTACAAGTATGTCGAGGTTTGAGTGTTCTCGATCAGGCACCACCTGAAATGTTGAAACCGGGCGGCAATGCCGTTCCTTGGTTGAAGCGCATTGCCGCGAGCGCCTTTGGCAAGCCGGTGCTTGCGAAAGCTGCAAAGGGACTGTCTTGGCGGCCGCGCCGGCGTTGGATATCGGCGCTGACGGCAAAAGTGGTTGCGTTCAACGTGCTTGCCGTTCTGGTCTTTTTTGCCGGTGCATACTGGATTCAAACTATTCGCGTCAACCTTGTTGACGAGCGAATAAAGTCGCTTAAGGCTCAAGCCGAGATCGTGGCGGCGGCGCTGGCACGCTATGCTGCGAGAGGTGAAGAGGACTCCGACGCCGCGACCGATGTCGATGAGATCAAAGCCGTAACGGTGCTTAATCTGCTGGTCGGCCCAACTGGCATGCGCGCGCGCATTTTCGATCGGGAAGGGCGGCCGATTCAAGACACACGCTTCATTCTTTTGCGCAATCAGGTCAAGAGCAAAGACCTTCCCCCTCCGGGACAAATAGATCTGTTCGATGAGATTCAAAGCGGACTGAGGAGTGGGCTTTATTCACTGCGGCCGGGGAAAGAACTTCCGCCCATCGTGAATGACGAGCCACAACAGCTTGGTGAAAAATTCGAAGAAGTGCAGCAAGCCTTGCAGAAAGCGGAGCCTGGTGCTGCCGAACGCATCAACGCAGAGGGCAATCTGATCGTCTCGGTTGCCGTTCCCATCCGGCGCCTGCAATTCGTGATGGGCGTCTTGATGTTGTCAACCGAAGCCGGTGACATCGATGATGCTTTGGGCGATGAATGGGTTCAACTTGTGGCGGGCGTCTTGACAGGCTCCACGGTTGTGTTTGTGGCCTCAATCCTGTTGCTGTGGCATGTCACTGGACCGGTTCGTCAGCTTTCGCAAGGCGCTGAGTTGGTGAGAAGCGGCGGACGGGCGCTCAATGCCATTCCAAACTTTGGGCGGCGCAACGACGAGGTCGGCGATCTCTCAATGTCACTGCGCGCGATGACCGCCGCGCTTTACGCGCGTATGGACGCCATCGAACAGTTCGCGGCAGACGTGGCGCATGAGATCAAGAATCCGCTGACCTCGGTTGCGAGTGCGATCGAGACATTGCGGCGCACCGACGACGAGGAAAAGCGGGTGAAACTCATGGGCGTGGTGCGCGACGATGTGCGACGGCTCAATCGCTTGATCACCGATATTTCCGACGCGTCACGGCTGGACGCTGAATTGTCGCGTGCGAAAGCTCAAGCCATTGACCTCTCGGGTTTGATCAATGCCCTCGCGCAAATGTTCGACGATCCCGACGTTCAGGGGAAGCCGCGCATTGTGCTGGATGTGCCGGCAGATGGACTTGTCGTCCGGGGTCTGGAAGGGCCCTTGGCGCAGGTGCTGCGTAACGTCATTGAGAATGCAATGTCTTTCAGTCCTGCAGGTGGCGAGATTCGCATTTCGGCCCAGGCGGAGCATGGGCACGCCGTGATTTGGGTTGAGGATCAAGGGGCTGGTATTCCTGAGGAAAACCTCGAAGTCATATTCAGGCGCTTTTATACGTCCCGTCCGTTGTCGCACGGCTTTGGCAAGAACTCCGGGTTGGGGCTATCGATTTCGCGGCAAATCATTGAGGTGCACGACGGCAAGATCAGCGCGTCGAATCTGCGCGGCGAGGATGGTACAATTATCGGCGCGCGGTTCATGATCGAACTTCCATTGGCTCCGGCAAGTTAGACTTTGCTCATCCATGCCACATCGATTGATTTGTGCGGATATGGGATCATTATTTTGGGTGCCTCGGGCTCGGGCAAGAGCGATCTGGCGCTACGCCTCATTGACGAAGGCGCGTTTCTTGTGGCGGATGATCAAACCAACGTCGAAATCGTGGGTGAAAATCTTATCGCAATGGCGCCGCATCAAATTTCAGGTCTGTTAGAAGTGCGGGGTGTTGGTATTGTCCAGGCGCCGTTGAAGGATCGCTCCACCCTCAAATTGGCGGTGGCTTTGAGTGAACCCGAGATCGAGCGCCTGCCGGGCCTGCGTTTCTGGACGTTGCCAAATATGCCGGAACCAAGAATTCCGCTGGTCGCTTTGCGGGCCTTTGAAGCGTCGGCACCCGCTAAGCTGCGTCAATCGCTGGGAGTTGTGCTAAAAGCGTAACGGTCTTCCCCCAATTGGTTCAGGACACACGTTGAGACTGACACGAAACCGGACTATGTAATGCGCCGACCTTAAGCGTCGTGGGTCAAAGTCTGACCGTAGACATTGGAGTTTTGTTCAAGCTCATGATTGGCGTTGTTCTGGTTACCCATTGCCGTTTGGCTGATGAACTGAAAGCTGCGACCGAGCACGTGGTCGGTCCGCAAGCGTCGTTTCGGACCGTGTGTATCGGTCCGCAGGACGATATGGAGCAGCGCCGCGAAGAAATA
>VFKO01000585.1 GCA_009885515.1 Rhodobiaceae bacterium
ACCTACAGCGCCACGAAGGCCGCCCTCGATGCCCTGATCAAAACATACGCCGCAGAATGCGCGACGACGAAGACGCGCGTAAACCTGTTCAGCCCCGGCCCAACCCGAACCGCCATGCGCGCCAAGGCGTTCCCAGGTGAGGATCCGGGCACGCTGCCTACGCCCGAAGACATCGCGCCCCAGATCGTCAAACTCGCTTTGCCATCCGAAACCCGCAACGGCGAGATCATTGCGTACAAATGTTGATCCGCGAGCCGCTTACCACTTTTTCGCGAATGGGTTCTCGCTGACTTTTACTTTCATACGGATTGGCACGCCGGTGAATCCGAAGGTCTCGCGCAGGCCGTTCATGAGATAGCGTGCGTAGTCGCTGGGCAATTCGCCGGCCTGGCTTGATGAAATTGCAAACGTGGGCGGGCGGGTGCGGGCTTGGGTGATGTAGCGGATCTTGATGCGTCGGCCTTTGGGCGCGGGCGGTGAATGGCGCTCGATCATCATGGCCAGCCAGTCGTTCAGGCGATGGGTCGAGATACGCTTGTTCCAGATGTCGTGCTGTTTGACGATGGCGGGCATCAACAATTCAATCCCGTCCCCGGACAAGGCCGAAATTGCGACGATCGGCACACCTTTCCATTGCGGCAGCAATTCATCGACACGCTTGGTCAGCGTGCGCAGCAGCTGCGCTTTGTCTTCAACCAGATCCCATTTGTTGACGGCTACGATCATGGCGCGGCCTTCGCGTTCGACCATATCGGCAATCTGCAAGTCCTGAGTTTCGAAAGGAATCGCCGCGTCGACGACGAGAATAACCAGCTCGGCCAATTTGATTTCGTCTATGGCAGCGGTTACCGAAAGTTTTTCCAGCTCCTCTTCAACTTTGGCTTTGCGACGCAGCCCGGCGGTGTCGATGAGTTTGACTTTACGCCCTTCCCATTCCCATTCAGCCGCAACCGCATCGCGTGTGATGCCGGCCTCAGGCCCGGTGATCGAGCGCTCGCTGCCCAACAGCCTGTTCAACAGCGTGGACTTGCCGGCATTTGGCCGCCCGGTGATCGCAATCGTCAATGGGCGCTTGTAGGCTTCGGCTTCTTCATCGACATCGGGCAAGCGCGCATCGTCGGGCGCAATTGCGATCAATGCTTCGTAGAGTTCTGGCAGTCCCGTGCCATGGGCTGCGGACAATGCCACCGGTTCGCCAAAGCCCAGACGCGACGCCTCGTTGATGGTGGTTTCAGAGGCGCGCGTGTCGGCTTTGTTGACCGCAAGGACAATCGGTTTTCCGCCGCGCCGCAACAGGCTGGCCACTTCCTGGTCGAAGGGCGTAACCCCATCGCGGCCATCGATGACAAAAATCAGCGCATCGGCATTCCTGATGGCGTCCATCGTTTGTTTTTGAATGCGCGCACTGAGATCGTCGCCCTTCTCGTCGTCCAGACCTGCTGTATCAAGAACGCGAAAGGCAAGATCGAGAAGGCGCGCTTCACCCTCACGCCAGTCCCGCGTTACACCTGGCGTATCATCGACAATCGCCGCACGGCTGCCCGTCAAACGGTTATAAAGCGTCGACTTGCCCACATTGGGACGTCCGGCAATCGCAACCGTGAAGACCATGGCAACATCAAGCAGATCGCGCGCCTACTTCAGCGCGGTCAAGGTCCCGTCATCGGTGAGTATGTATACAAAATTGTCGGCCACGACCGGCGCTATGAAGGCCTTGTCCGGAATGTCTATCTGGCCCAGCACTTCGCCAGTGTAGGGCGACATAGAAACCGCGTAGCCTTCGGACGATACGATCAAGAGCCGGTCTGAGACCAGCACTGGCCCCGACCACGACACCGCACCACGGCGCGCCTTGACATCACGATAGGCGTCGAGTTGATGAATCCAGCGCACGCGCCCATCGGCCCGGCGGACGCATAGCACCTGCGCGTCGTCTGTAATCACATACAAATAGTCGCCTGCAACCCACGGCCGCTGCGTCCCGCCGACGTCGATCGTCCAGGCGCGCTCGCCGGTTCGAATGTCAATCGCAACCAGGCGCCCGGCGTGACTGTTGGCAAACACCATGCCGCGATCAACGACGGGGCGTCCGGAAATATCAGACAGCGACGACAGCGGTGTCAGGCCACCGCTGCGGGCCAGCGTATCGCTCCACGACGAACGGCCATTGCGAACATTGAGCGCGAACAGTTCACCCGAGGTGTAAGGGACAATCACAGTATCGCCTGATACAGCGACGCTGTTGGAACCGAGAATGCCTGCAGATTCGGCAATGCCACGGTGATCCCACAACACGCGCCCGTCATCTGCAGCCAGCGCCAAAAGCTGATTTTCCTGTGTCGCGACAAAAACGCGGCCGCCATTGACGACGGGTGCGGCACGAAACGGAACCGTCGCCATGCGGCGCCACAGTTCTTTGCCGGTGTTGGCATCGAGCGCCGAGACAAAGCCAAAGCCTGTGGACACAAACAGCCTGCCCGCGTCAAAAGCGACGCCGCCGCCAAATCCTTCTTCTGAATCTTCATCTTCGGGCGTGAGATTGACTTCCCATAGCCTGTCGCCGCTCTTGGCATCATAGGCGGAAACCTGAACCTCGGAATCGAGTACAAATATTTTTCCGCCTGCAACGACCGGCGATGACGTCAGGCGCGTACTGGACGATGAACCCGCGCCAATGCTTTTGTTCCATATGTCGTTCAAGCCGCCTGTAGCCGAGAGATGATGCATCGCATTGTCGGCGTAACCGCCGGGTTGCGGCCACTCGGCGTTGACGACGGGTTTGGGAAGCTTCACCGCTTCATTGGCGAGCTTGGGATCGGTTTCGACCGCTGCGGCCTTGGGCAGCACCGCGATTCGTTCGCCGCGAATATCTACTTTCGTGCCGGGGGTAATGAACTGGTCAAGCGTTTCGCAGGCGCCAAGGATCAGCGTGCTCGCAAGCAATAGGCTCGCGGCCGCCAATGTCGTCGGATTGGGGCGGAATGTCATTTCTTGTCTCGTTCGCTTGCGTTGGGGCCCGGGCGTCAGGGCGATGGGGACTGAAGGGGGTCGGGCAAAATTGGAGCGTCGGCTGGGCCCAGCAGACTGCTCGGCGGTGCAGGCTCGGCCGGGAATAGCATCGAACCCGGTTGAGTCGCAGGCGCAGCAGGCAGTTTCTTGAGGTTGGTCAACGTCAATCCACCTTCGATGAGCGCTTTCATTTCTGTCGCCCGGCGCTTGGTAGTGGCGGGTGCCGATGGCGTCGCATCAATCTGCGCATACAATTTCAACGCATCGTCTTTCTTGCCCGCGCGCCACGACGCATAAGCCAGCAGCTCCATCCCCATTACGCGCCAGGGACCACTGCCGGCCGCGATCGAATCGATTCGCTTTTTTGTGTCGTCGAGTGAGGCGGTTTCAATCGTGAGCAAGCTGGCACGCAAAACGGCGTAATCGCGAAACAGCGGGTCTGATGTTGCGCGGAAGATTTCCTCGTAGAGTTTCAGCGCCGTTTTCTGCTCTCCCAATTCGACTCGCAGTGCGGCTTCCTGGAATTTTGCCAATAAAGCATAGCCGCTAGTGCCGTCAGCACTCACCTTCGCGAGGCGTTCAGCCGATGCCTTTTTGTCGTCGTTATCAAGCAGAGCCAGAGCCGCATCGAATCCGCGCGATGAGGCGCTGACCTGTTGGGCATCCCAGTACGTCCAGCCTTGATATCCGGCTACGGCCAGAATCAGTGCCAGCGCTCCGCCAATTGCCGGAATACGGTACCTCGCCCAGAGTTTCGCCATTTGCTCGCGGCGATATTCTTCTTCAACTTCTTGGAATACATCGCTCACGCAGGTTTTTTACCGCTCTAAATCGACTGGTACGAAAGTGAGGGCCAGACATTAGCTATGATATTCCGGTGCTGCAATCGGAAGACGAACGATTCCCGCGAATTCAGAGAATATGGCCGAATCGTTCATTAACTTGTCATTTACACAAGTCTGCGTGTAAATAACATCTCTCGAGAGGCGGGCACATCGCTCAGCACCTCAAAATCCCAGAAAATCGAGCTTTGAGCACTACCCCTAGCTGAGCTCCCCGGGTAACAGCCACTGCATATGTGTCTTTGATGCAAGGGTTCTATAATCTTTGCCCCAGACAATTGCTCTTCACCAAGACTAGCCCATAGTACGGGCACACGAAGCAGCTAACCGGCAGAAGGGGTTAGCGAATCGTGTGGTGAAAACGGGTTAGCGGGGAAAGCACGATGAAGCGTGCACTGACCATTTTAGCGGTGACTGCGGCGGGTGCCCTTGGGGCATCTGCGTCTGCGCGCGCCGATGAAGAGGTCAAGGCTGATCGCATTCTCAACTCGATCTACAGCAGCTTGGGTATGGCTGAAGCCGCTCCTGAAATCGAAACCAGCCGCAATGGTTTCTTCGTTGGCGTGCATTCCGGGCTTGGCGCTGAAAGCGGATTGGCACCGGCGGCCGCAGGCATGTTGATCCCTCTTGATATCGATGACCGCGCCGATTCGATTACGGCGAACGGCTATTATGTCTACACAACCGATTGGTCGCTTGGGACGTATGTCGGCGGCGGGTTTGGCAAATTCAATCTCAGCGACGATCCTCTTTTGAACCCGGCGTTGCCGCGCGGTCATCTCGCGGTACAGGGCATGGCAGGACTGACCTATTCGTTCACGCCGTCGATGGTTCTGGGGCTTGAGTATCGCTTCTCTGAATCGGTGCAGAACAATAATTTCTCGTCGACGACATTGCCGCCAGGCGAACAAGACCAGAGCGTGACTTTGCGCTTCGACTTTCTGCTGAACTAATTTTGGTTTACGCAATTATCCTGCGTGCTATCCGCCACAAGAAAAACAGCGCCACAACGGTCAGTCCGTAACTGAACGCCAGCGCCAGATCACGCGGCAGCTGCAAAGCAACCGCCGCGTTGGTAGCGCCGACAAAAATTGCGGTGCCGCCGCCCACGAAAATCAGAGCAAAGAGCGGGTAAGCGACAATGAACGGGATCGATTGACGCTTGATCTGAACCACGCGCAAGGCCAGGTACAACGCCAGCACGCCGACGGCGATCCATAAATAATCCGTCATCGGCGCCTTGCTCTGATCAATTGATAGCAGATTTCTTGACCACGCCGGTGCCCAGCGGCAGCTCGATGAGTGTGCCGTCGCGCGACATCATCCAATCGCCATCGCGCGCCTCATCAACGCCGCGCGTGAATATGCGCTC
>VFKO01000586.1 GCA_009885515.1 Rhodobiaceae bacterium
GCCTTCGCAAGATACGCCTCCATCGCCACCAGATGCGCGTCGTCGCCCGACGTAAATTTCTTCGCATCGACAAGATTGACATAGGCGCCATACGAATCCGGCGTCAGCTCCAGGCACTTGTCGAACGCCACCAGAGCCTCGTCAAACCGCCCCAATTCCTTCAAGGCATTGCCCATATTGTTGTAGGGGTCGGAATAGGTCGGCTTGATCGCTATCGCGCGCTGATAAGTGGCGACGGCTTTCTCGGGATTGTTCGCTTCGAAATAAGCCCGCCCCAGCATATTCAGCGTCTCGGGCTTGTCGGGCTGGATCGCAAGCGACTTGTTGATCATAGCCAACGCCAGATCGGCGTTCTTTTGCTCGATATGGATCGAACCGGCATAGCAAAACGCATCGGCGTTGCGCGGGCTCAACCGCAACACGTCTTTCACCAGCGCCAGCCCCTCGTCGAATTTCTTGAGGTCCTTCAGCGCCAGCACCAGATTATTCATTGCATCGACATAACCGGGCTTCAACGCCAGCGCCTTGCGGTAAGCAGCCTCCGCATCCGCAGGCCGCTCCAGATCGCGCAGCACGCTGCCCATATTGTTATAGGCTTCCGTGTAATTCGGCTTGATCTCGATAGCGCGCAGATACTCGCTCTCCGCTTCTGCAAACTTGCGGAATTGGCGCAGCGCGTTGCCACGATTGCTATGCGCTTCGGCAAAATCTTTGCGCAAACGCAGCGCATTATCGTAATTCTTGAGCGCCAATTCAAAGTCACCCAAATCGAAATAGGCGATACCCAGATTGTTGTAGGTGTCGGCATGATCAGGCCGCAAACCCAAAGCCAGCCGGCCATGCTCCACCGCCTTCTCCGGTTTACCAATCAACCGGTACATCTCAGCGATGTTGCTCTGAAACAAACCCACATTCGGATTTACGCCGAGCGCCCGCGCAATCAACTGCACCGCAGCCTCGGTCTGCCCCGCATTATGCGCGATGATCGCCAGCGCGTGCAGCGCCTCAGGCTGATCGGGCCGCTGCTTCAGCAATTGCCGCAACACATTCTCCGCCTGCGCCGCGCGCC
>VFKO01000384.1 GCA_009885515.1 Rhodobiaceae bacterium
TCCGCCTTGTAAGCGGTAGGTCGTCAGTTCGATTCCGACATCCGGCACCATTTTTCTTGTGTGGCGGCGTGGCTGTCCTATTTCCTGTGAAAATCAGGCGGAAATGCGCCGCGAACACACAGGGCAATAGGACATAGGACGCTGTCCCAGAACATTGTCCGCTTTGTCCTGTTCGGCGAAACCCCTGGGACCGCTGGCATCTTGCCCGCTTTTCTTTTGACGCACGCTTGATGGTGACATTGGATTAGCCGCCACTGGTGCAAGGGCGCTGTAGTTTGACCGCACTGTAAACGGCAAGACGCGAGTGGAGATTTCGATTACGGTGCATTCAGCTGGGACGATGAACGGGCGTTGACCGGATCAATTAAGCACTGTCACCGTAATTATACCGGAGGGACAACAAACATGGCACCTACGCATGCAGAGCAAAGTCTGTCGCGCGAGGTAACGCGGCTTTGGGCGATTGCTACTGCGCTCTCCGGAATTGCTGCGTTGGGGGTGACGATCGCTTTCCAAGCTTTACCGGAAGTCAAAGCCGCAGGGGCGTGCGCTGCGAGCGATGCGGTGCTGCGGTTCGAATTCGCGCGGACGCTTGCGGACTTGGACGAGATCTTTGGGCCTTCGGGCGGGGAGTGCCGCGCCAAGGTGGTGGCGGCGTTGGATGCCGTCAACACGCTGGACGTGCTGCTTTTCATTCCGGCCTACACCGCCTTCGTCTCATTCGCCGCTTTGTTCCTCAGCGGCGGAAAGCTTGGCGCCCTGGCGATGATGGCGATCGCTGCTGCAATCATTGCGCTCAGTGCGGACTATGTGGAGACCATCGGTCTATTGTCTTATACGCCGGACTTGACGCCGGCGCCGGAGATGCTGGCACGATCGAGCTCGGCTGCCTGGATCAAGTTCGCGGCGCTTGGCGTGAACGGTTTGCTGCTGGCGGTTATCTGCTTCACGGCCGCGCCGCGTGCGCGCTGGATTATCGGCGCGTTGTTGTGCCTGCCCAGCATTGGCGTGGCGATGATGTTTTACGATCTGCGCTGGGTCCCTGCGCAAACCTTCGCCTTCTTCGCCAGCTGGACGCCGCTGCTGATTATGGCGATCAAGTCTTCGATCACCGGCCGGGCGTAATTGAAAAGAGGCCGCCCGGCGGGCAGCCCCTCGAAGCAAACTAGTGTGTGTGACTTAAGCGTCAGCGCGGCGGCGCATCATGCCGAAGCCGAAGAGCGACAGCAGCGCCATGGCGATGAGGGTGAGTGTGGAGGGTTCGGGGACGCCTATTGGATGATCGAATACACTGGACGCGCCGGCTGCCACTTCGCCATTGTCACCGACTTCGCCGATGTAGAGATACAGACCGGACGTCGATATCGCGGACAAAAGATTGAAAATAGGGCGGCCGGCGGCGAATTGAACTCTATTCGATCGTTTGAATGGCCGCGCTGTTGGCGACGATGCGTTCGATGAGATCCGCCAA
>VFKO01000538.1 GCA_009885515.1 Rhodobiaceae bacterium
CCCGGGCGGCCCTGCGGCACTAGCAGAATCGTGGATCGTAAACCGGCCAGACATGCCCAAATGCATCAACAACACTTCGCCACTATCAAGGTGCGCCAGCAGATATTTCGCTCGTCGAGCCAGTCGGACGACCGTGCGGCCCGTTAACCGGGAAACGAACCCTTTAGGGAAGGGGATGCGCAAATCCGCGCGCCTTTGGCTGACACGCGTTAACGTATGGCCCTCAAGCACAGGAGCAAGCCCCAAACGTACGGTTTCAACTTCAGGAAGTTCAGGCATGGGACGCTGTGTAACGTGGTTCAAAGACTTCGCTAATACTATTTAGCTGAACACCTTCGAGTAAAAGCCCATGAGTGACAACGACCGCAAAGTCAGCTTTGGCTTTCGTGACGTCCCGGAAAACGAAAAATCGCGACTTGTCGGCCGCGTGTTCTCAAATGTCGCGCAGCGCTACGATATCATGAATGACCTGATGTCGTTCGGAGTCCATCGCCTCTGGAAAGACGCGCTCATCGACTGGCTGTCGCCGTCCCCCGGCGCCCAATTGCTCGACGTTGCCGGCGGTACAGGCGACATTGCTTTCCGGTTTTTGGACAAATTGGGGTCCAAAGCCTCAGCCTCGCGCGCAACCGTCTGCGACATCAACCCTGACATGGTGTCGATAGGCGTTGAACGTGCCCGCCAGCGTGGATTGTCAACCCGCGTCGCCTTCACTTGCGGTGATGCGCAACACTTGCCTTTTCCCGGTGAAAGCTTTGACGCCTACACAATCGCATTTGGAATTCGCAACGTCACCAATATCGATCAGGCATTGACCGAAGCCTTCAGAGTTTTGAAACCGGGCGGAAGGTTCTTGTGTCTGGAATTCTCTAAGGTCGACAACCCCATACTGGAGCGCCTGTACGACATGTGGTCGTTCAACGTCATCCCGGCAATTGGGCACGCCATCACAAATGATCGCAACGCCTATGAATACCTGGTCGAAAGCATTCGCCGCTTTCCACCGCAAAAGCCATTTGCCGATATGATCACCGCCGCTGGATTTAGTCAGGTGAAATGGCGCGATCTCACCTCCGGGATCGTCGCCATGCATTCCGGTTGGAAATTCTGAGATGTTCACGGCCTTCTCCATGCTGGCAAGGTTGATGAGGGCAGGACGCGTTCTCGGATCGTATGGTGTCCTGCCGCCGCCGGAATGGAAAGAATTGGCACCGCCGCAATTGCGCTTTCTTGGGTTTATCTTCCCGCGCTCGAAAGCATCACGCCACGGACGGTCAGGTGAGCGTTTGGCGCGCGCCCTCACAAGCCTTGGACCATCCTACATCAAGGCCGGACAGTTTCTAGCGACCCGCCCGGATGTTATCGGCACGGAAATCGCGCGCGATCTTGCCCAGTTGCAAGACCAGCTTCCGCCGTTTGCAATCGAAGACGCCCGGCGAATACTGATCGAGGACCTTGGAGCCGAAGTCGCAGCCCAACTCGGCGAACTCAGTGCGCCGGTTGCCGCCGCATCAATCGCTCAAGTCCACAAAGTGACATTGCCCCCTTCCAAAACCGGCGAGCCCCCGCGAACCTTGGCATTGAAAATCCTCCGCCCCAATGTCGAGCGGGAATTCGCGGCCGAACTCCAAACATTTGCCTGGGCGGCACGCCAGGTTGAACGGTTGGGCGCAGAAATGCGCCGCATGAAGCCAACCGCGTTGGTTGACACACTGGCCCGCTCGGTCGCGCTCGAAATGGATTTGCGCCTCGAAGGCGCTGCGGCAGCGGAAATCAGCGCAAACACGGCGAAAGACAATGACTTTCGGGTGCCCGCTGTCGAGTGGGATTTCACCACACGTCGCATCCTGGCGACCGAATGGATATCGGCAACACCTCTCAAAGACCGTGACGCACTCATCGCGCACGGCCACGATCTCAAACGCCTGGCGACTAACATCATTCAGACATTTCTGCGCCACGCATTGCGTGACGGCTTCTTTCACGCCGACATGCATCCGGGAAATCTTTTCGTCGAACCGGGTGGCAAACTCGTCGCCGTCGACTTTGGCATCATGGGCAGACTTGACCCAATATCGCGCCGCTTCATGGCCGAAACTCTGGCAGGGTTTCTGGCGCGCGACTATCGAAGGGTCGCAAAAATACACCTGCAAATCGGATTCGTCCCTCCCAGGCATTCGGTCGATGATTTCGCTCAAGCCTTGCGCGCCATCGGTGAGCCCATCTTCGGCAGACCGGCCAGCAACATGTCGATGGCAAAATTGCTGTCACAACTCTTCGAAGTGACGCGCCTCTTCGAGATGGAACTTCAACCTCAGCTGGTGTTACTGCAGAAGACGATGGTCGTTGTCGAGGGTGTTGCGCGCCAACTCGACCCAACACACTCGATCTGGGAATCGTCGCGCCCCGTTGTCGAGCAATGGATGATCGACTCCGTCGGACCCCAGGCCCGCCTGAAAGAGGCCGCAGAAGGTATGACGGTGCTGGGACGCGCCCTCGCGGCCCTCCCGGAAGTTCTGCGCAATGCCGAACAGATCGCCGCCACGCTGTCGGCCAATGGAATAAAATTGCATCCCGACTCGGCAAAAGCCATCGCCCAGGCTCAGTCCGCACAATCATCACATGTCAGGGCTGCGATGTGGATCGGCGCTTTGGCCTTGGCAGCACTCGCGATTGCGCAACTTTAGCAAATAAAAACAAAGGGTTAGGTGGACTAATTTTGTCAACAATAATTTTCCACGCCACTTCACGTGGTAGAGTAAGATGTTACAAATCTCGCCGTGAAATAAGGTGACCCATGCTAAACGGCAAACGAATTCTTCTCATAATAGCCGGCGGCATCGCGGCTTATAAAAGTTTGGAACTCATTCGTCGCCTGCGCGAACGCGGTGCAAACGTCCGCGCAATATTAACGTCCGCAGGCTCCCATTTTGTAACGCCACTTTCGGTTTCAAGCCTGACAGGCGAAAAAGTTTACCAGGACTTATTCAGTCTCACTGACGAAGCCGAGATGGGTCACATTCAATTGTCGCGCGACGCCGACGTGCTGGTTGTGGCCCCCGCGACGGCGGATCTCATGGCCAAGATGGCGCAAGGCCGCGCTGACGATCTTGCATCGACAGCACTCCTGGCAACCGACAAGCCCGTTTTGATCGCGCCTGCGATGAACCTTCGCATGTGGCTCCATCCGTCAACACAACGAAATTTGGCACTGCTCAATGCAGATGGCATCAGCACAGTTGGCCCAAACGATGGCGATATGGCGTGCGGGGAATTCGGACCTGGACGCATGGCCGAACCACTTGAAATCCTCGTAGCTATTGAAAACGTGCTCGGCCGCTCGGTGCTGCTTAAAGGCAGACGCGCGCTGGTGACAGCAGGGCCTACACTCGAATCGATCGATCCCGTTCGCTTCATTTCCAATCGCTCCTCGGGCAAGCAAGGCTACGCGATCGCCAGTGCACTCGCAGCCCTTGGCGCTGAGACAACTCTCGTCTCAGGTCCAACAAATCTGCGCCCACCGACCGGTGTCAAGCTCATCAACATTGAATCCGCACAACAGATGCTGGCGGCCTGTGAGCGCGCCTTACCAGTCGATATAACAGTGTGCACAGCCGCCGTTGCCGACTGGCGAATTGACCAGGCGGCAAATCAAAAAATCAAAAAGGGCGAAGGCGGAGTGCCAAATCTGAAGTTGATAGAAAACCCTGATATACTGCGCGCCATCGCCACGCACCAGACTCAGCGCCCCGCCTTGGTCATAGGCTTTGCCGCCGAAACCGAGAATGTCGTGGCCTATGCCCAGGCAAAGCTTCGGAAGAAACACTGCGATTGGATCATCGCCAACGACGTTTCACCGTCGACCGGCGTTATGGGCGGTGATGAAAACACGGTTCACCTGATTTCAATGTCTGGCACTGAAACCTGGCCCAAACTCTCGAAAACCGAAGTGTCGTCCCGCCTGGCGCAAAAGATAAGCGGACACTTCAAGGGAACGGCGGCGTGAGCAAAATAGTCGTCCAACTTGTATCATTGCCATCGGGTCGCGGACTACCTCTGCCGTCAACATCGACGTCGGGCGCGGCGGGTTCAGACCTGGTATCAGCCGAAGACGTCAGCATTCAGCCGGGCGCGATCCGCGCCGTCGCCACAGGCATCGCGCTCGCAATTCCGCATGGGTTCGAAGGGCAGGTACGCCCGCGTTCGGGGTTGGCACTCATGCACGGCATCACCGTGTTGAACGCGCCAGGTACGATTGATTCCGACTATCGCGGCGAAGTGAAAATTATCCTCATCAACCACGGCAAGGGACCATTCCAGATCACACGCGGCGATCGTATCGCTCAACTCGTCATCGCACCCGTGACCACAGCCCTGTTTGAACGCGTAGACACATTATCTGAATCAGTTCGTGGCACCGCAGGCTTCGGCTCAACGGGCCTCACCACAAAGCCGGGGGACTAACACAATGCTCCGCTTGTCGAGAAAGGCGATCCTTGCACTTGAAGCTGTCGTCGATATCGCCTGCAACTCACGGCCAGAGCCGGTGCAGTCAAAGGAAATCATGCGCCGCCAAGGCGTGCCGGATCGATATCTCGAACAGGTTATGCAGGCTCTAGTCCGCCAGGGCGTACTCAAAGGCGTTCGTGGCCCGCGCGGTGGCTACAGACTTGCAAAGGAGCGCCGGCGCATTACGGCCGGAGAAGTGGTTAGAATCGTCGCCGAACTTGAAGCCGCCGACGAACCTCCTTTGAGCGGCGCGTCCCCCATCGGCGAACAGATCGTCCGCCCAGCCATCGAAGCCATACATACCGGTCTGATGCAACAATTGGAGGGAATTACCATTGACGAACTCTGCCGCCGGGCCGAAGAATCCGGCTTGGCTGAACTGGCTGGCGCCCGCGCCGACTTTGCTATCTGAAAAAAGGAACTGAAATGAGCGAGCTCGCACGCCCCCCAGGACGCGGCCAAGTCTACAACTCAATTATCGACACAATGGGCAACACGCCTTTGGTGCGCGCCAGGCGAATGGCGGACCGTGCCAATGTAACCGCTGATATTTTGCTCAAGCTTGAGTTTTTCAACCCGCTCTCAAGCGTCAAGGACCGCATCGGCGTGTCGATGATCGAGGATCTCGAAGCGCGCGGACTGATGAAACCGGATACCACACTGATCGAACCAACCTCGGGAAATACTGGCATAGCCTTGGCATTCGTCGCCGCCGCCAAGGGCTATGCTTTGATTCTGGTTATGCCTGAATCGATGTCGATCGAACGCCGGAAAATGTTGCTGCTTCTTGGCGCCAAACTGGAACTGACGCCGGCCGCCCAAGGCATGCGGGGCGCCGTCGCCCGGGCGCAGGAGCTCGCCAAGGAAATTCCGAACTCAATCATCCCTCAACAGTTTGAAAACCCTGCAAATCCTGCCGTTCACATGCGCACAACTGCCGAAGAAATTTGGAACGATACCCAAGGCGAAGTGGATGTTGTAATTTCTGGAGTGGGGACAGGTGGCACCATCACCGGCATCGGTCATGTACTCAAGAAACGCAAACCGTCCGTCCGCATGGTGGCCGTAGAACCGGAAGACAGCGCCGTTCTTTCAGGCCGTCAGGCTGGACCGCACAAAATTCAGGGCATCGGCGCAGGCTTCGTCCCGGGAATCCTCGATCGCAGCGTGATTGATGAAATCATAACGATTGGCAATGAAACCGCCTTCGCCACTGCCCGCAAAGTCGCGAGCCTTGAGGGTATCCCCGTCGGCATCTCATCGGGCGCCGCCGTCGCCGCTGCCCTCGAAGTCGGCGGCCGCAAAGACATGAGCGGCAAAACGATTGTTGTCATCATTCCATCGTTCGCGGAACGCTACCTGTCAACCGCGCTCTTCGACGGGTTGTAAACGCCGGCGGCTATTTAACCGTCTCGCCTTCGTAGACCCCCCACAGCCGGTCGCGCACGACGTATCCGTCGTAGCCTCGCGTCGAAATCTCGCACCATTCGCCGCTGCACCCGACAAGTTTCGCTACCAGCCCCGGTGCTGCAAAAGCCACGGCATCGGAATCGGCCTTCGGAGCATTCAACAGAGCAGTATTGACCCGCCCTGTGACAATCACACTGCGCCGCCCATCCAGCATCGAAGCCTTGACCCAGCCCGTTGCACCGTCGATATCCCGAATGCGTCGCCACGTGTCGTATTCCGCAATGACTTCGATCGGCATGCCAGGCCGCACGTACGTCCATAAGACGTCGCGTTCCAGCGATGGCCCTCGCCGGACATTCAAGCGTTGCGCCTTGACCGTGACCCACCGGGGCACCGGCAGTCCTGTCGCCACCATGGGCGGCGGCACGTTCTGAGAAGGGGGCGTGTGCAGCGCCGCTTCCAGGAACGGTTTCGCGGGTATCGCCATAGCGGTATCTCGAAGCACAGGCCTCGCAACAGCAAATTGAGCAATCAGCAGGGCAAGGCAGAGGGCGAATATATTGCGCAAAGCGTTCCTCATTCCGGCGCCGCGAGTAGGTCCGGGGGGTGTTCGTGTCTAAAAAAATTACCGAGCAATATCAGCGCTAACGCGCTTAATATTAGGTTATCACACGAAGAAAAGAATTCAGGCCATTTTGACCCTAGGAACCTCCGCCCGCCCTCTGCTAGACAATAACCCACCACCTCGCTTTGATCGCACCAATGCCCACAAAAAAACCCCTAGTCATAGTCACTCGCAAACTGCCCGACGTGATTGAAACACGCATGCGGGAGCTCTTTGACGCCAGGCTGAATGTCGACGACACGCCGATGTCGCGCGAGCAATTGATTGAAGCCGTGCAAACCGCAGACGTGCTGGTGCCTACCGTGACCGACCGCTTGGATGCCAGAATTCTGTCCCGCGCCGGAGAACGGCTTCGCCTGGTTGCCAATTTTGGTGCCGGCGTTGACAACATCGATCTTGAAACCGCCCGCGCCCGGGGTATCACGGTGACCAACACGCCGGGTGTTTTGACCGACGACACAGCCGACATCACGATGGCCCTCATTTTGGCCGTGCCGCGACGCATAGTTGAAGGTGCTGCCGTTTTGGCAAAAGGTGACTTCAAAGGCTGGTCGCCCACCTGGATGCTCGGTCAGCGGATCACAGGAAAACGCCTCGGCATCATAGGAATGGGCCGCATAGGGCAGGCCGTCGCGCGCCGGGCCAGAGCCTTTGGGCTGCAAATCCATTACCACAATCGCAAGCCCGTTCCCAAAACCATCGAAGAAGCTGTTGAAGCCACATACTGGGACAGCCTCGACCAGATGCTGGCCCGTATGGATATTGTCTCGGTCAATTGCCCACACACGCCGGCAACCTATCACCTGTTGTCCGCACGCCGTTTGAAACTGATGAAACCTTCTGCCTTCATCGTCAATACGGCACGCGGCGAAATCATTGACGAAAACACGCTGGCCCGAATGTTGGAAGCAAACGAACTCGCTGGTGCCGGACTGGACGTCTTCGAGCACGAACCGGCGGTCAATCCGAAATTGCTCAAACTCAAGAACGTCGTGTTGTTGCCGCACATGGGATCAGCGACCCTCGAAGGCCGCATCGACATGGGCGAAAAAGTCATCATCAACATCAAGACCTTTGCCGATGGCCACAAACCGCCCGACCGCGTTCTCGCGGCAATGCTGTGACGTCACGTCCCAAACTCCGCCTTCATCCCAAACATGGCGCCCGCATCAAAGGCGGTTCGCCGTGGGTATATTCCAATGAATTGACGATGGACCGGGCCTGGAAGGCTTTGACGCCCGGCTCGCTCGTCGAAATCGTTGACGACAAGGGCGAAGAATTTGGGACCGCCTATTTCAACCCTCACAGTCTGATCGCGGCTAGAATTCTATCGACCAAGCCGGGCACGAAAATCGGGACCGGCTTCTTTAGCGACCGCTTCGAGCGCGCCCGCCAATTGCGAGATATGCTGTATGCGGCACCCTATTATCGCTTGATCCACGCCGAAGCGGATTTCTGTCCGGGGCTGGTCGTTGACCGCTTTAATGACGTCCTGGTCGTTCAATCCGGCACAGCAGGAGTGGACGCGCTTGAACCGCATTGGCTGGACGCGCTCCAGTCCGCATTCAATCCGCGAGCCATAGTCATCAAGAACAATGCTCCCGCGCGTTCGTATGAAGGCCTCAAGGAAGACGTCCGCGTGGCTCATGGAGAAATTGCAAGCCTTCCCTACGTCGAAGACGCTGGCATCCGCCATCATGTCGATCCAATCCTGGGCCAGAAAACCGGCTGGTTCTATGACCAGCGTGACAATCGTGCGTTCCTGATTTCACTCGCAAAAGACGCAAGCCTGCTCGACGCATTTTCCTATACGGGAGCGCTCGCCCTCGGCGCCCTCAAGGCAGGGGCCAAGTCCGCGGTCCTGTTGGATACCTCCCAGGCGGCCCTTGACGGTGCAACTCAAACTGCGCGTGAGTACAAAATGCTGGACCGCGTGGAATTTCGCAAATGCGACGCCCTTTTGGAGCTAGAAGAAATGGCCCCAACCGGCGAGCGCTACGATATTGTATCGTGCGACCCGCCGCCTTTCGTGCGCTCCAGGAAAGACCTCGAATCCGGGGCGCGTGGATACCGCAAACTGGCTCGCCTCGCAGCGCCACTCGTAGCCAATGGCGGGTTCTTGAGCCTTGCGTCCTGCAGCCACGCCATAGATGCCGTGCGCTTTCAAAACGAGTGCGCCGCAGGAATCGCACGCGCAGGCCGCGGCGCCAAGCTGATCCGCGCCAGCGGTGCCGCGCCCGATCACCCCGTGCACCCTATGCTTCCTGAAACCGCCTATCTAAAATCGCTTGTCTATCAACTCGATTGAGCGCGCGATGCGTAATCTTCAATTTTTGTTTTTGGCCATTCTCGCACTGCACCTTTCCGCATGTACATCCACGCCTGAATCGCAAACCCCTCAGATACAGCCGTCCCAGCCCTCGCCAGGCGTCACGGCAGGTATCGAGCTTTACATGGAACAACGCGCCCAAGTCGAAAGCGTCGGCTTTCGCCTGCGCCGCGCCGCAGTCACGCAATGCGCAAAGCAAAACAGGTCCAAACCCGACTTGGGACTGATTGTCTGGTCACTGGCAAATTTCTCAAACGAACAAGACCGTGCACATTTGCAAGCCAGCTTTGACTTGACAGACTCGGTGACCATAGCCCTTGCCATCAAAGGCGCGCCCGCAGACGCCGCAGGTGTAAACCAGGGCGACATTGTCACGCATGTGAACGATCAATTGCTTCCGGTTGGAAAAGGCGCAACCGAACGCTTTATCACCGTATCGAATACGGCCGCCCGAAATGGACCCGTAAACGTGAGGCTGAGTACCGGCCGGACGATTTCTATCGCGCCGGAAACGGTCTGCGACTATCCGGTCCTGTTGGTGCGCAGCCCCGACATAAACGCCGCCGCCGATGGCCGCGCAGTCGCCATCACGACCCGTTTTTACGAACTCACAAAATCCCAGGACGAGCTGGCGCTTATCCTGGGGCACGAATTGGCCCACAACATCCTCGGCCATTTGAAAGCCAGCGCGCCGAACCAAAACAAAATTGGCGGCCTGTTGGATGCCTTCTTGAAATCGACTATTTCAGCAGCTTTCGCGGCAACGCTAGCGCCCCCGTTCTCGATCGAAAGGGAACAAGAAGCGGACTATACCGGGCTCTATATCATGGCGCGGGCGGGCTTCGAAATATCCGCTGCGGAATCATTCTGGACACGCCTGATCAATTCAACGAGCACACCTCAAGTCTTCAAGACCCACCCGCCAGGGCCTGAACGCCTGAAGGCGTTAAAATTCGCTATTCGGGAAGTCAAGGCCAAACAAAATGCCGACGTGCCGTTGGAGCCGTCCCTCAAGCGGCATCAATAAATCCGCCAACCTGACGGTTCCATAATTGCGCATATGGCCCCGCGTGCGCCAGAAGCTCAACGTGACTCCCTTGCTCCACGATCCGTCCGTCCTCAAGATAGACGATCCGGTCCATCCCCACGATTGTCGAGAGCCTGTGCGCTATGGCGATGACGGTGCGCCCGCGCATGAGTTCAAACAATCCCTCTTGAATCAAATGTTCGCTTTCCGAATCGAGCGAAGACGTCGCTTCATCAAGAACCAGAATCCTGGCGTCCTTCACCAAAGCCCGCGCGATCGCAACGCGTTGGCGCTCACCACCCGAAAGCTTGATGCCCTGCTCGCCCACAATCGTATCGTAGCCCGCATCGCGCCCCGTGATGAAATCATGCGCATGCGCATCTTTGGCTGCTGAAACGACAACGGTCTCATCGGCTTCAGGTTTCGAATAGCGGATATTGTCGCGCACCGGCCGGTGAAACACCCCGGGCATTTGCTGAACCTCAGCAATGGCCTCATTGACTGAGTCCCATGTCACTTCGGCAACATTCTGCCCATCAATCAAAATGCGGCCGCATTGGGGCTCAAACTGGCGCCGCAATAATTTGACCAAAGTCGATTTGCCTGCACCGGACTTGCCGACCAATCCGACTTTTTCGCCGGCCCCAATGCGCAGATTGAGCCCCTGAAAAACCGGATGCCCATCCGCATGCGAGAACTGAATATTCTCAAACACAATCTCCCCTCGCGTCACCAAAAGCGGCCGGGAGCCTGGCTTGTCGACGATTTCATGAACTTGCGTCACCAGCTCCAATGCATCGGCAAGCGTGCCCAACTGCTCGAAGAAATCCAGCATGCGATAAGACAATTCCTGCACGGATCTGGCGATCATCGTCCCCAGAAAGAAGATCATCGTGAAGGCCCCAACGCTAATGGCCCCCGACAGTGCGTCTTGCATGGCACGCACGATCAACCCCATGAGCAATGCCAGCATCGCTGTCGACATGAACAGGCGCATCACAATCAGAAACCAGCGCAGCGACTGCGACGCGTTCATCTCATCTGAAAGAAAGCGCGACAAAAATTGCCGCTCGAACGCCCCACGTGCAAAGGCGCGCACCAAATCGGCATTCGCAATCGCGTCAATCAAACGTCCGGTCGAGGTTGACACCTCATCCGAAAACACCTTCGACAATGCGACACAACGCTGGGCCAACCAGGTAACGACGACAAGATAGGCCACGGTCCACGCAAACAAAACGCCGGCATAGAACCCGCTCTGCATCGCCAGCAGCACACCACCCGCCGACAGCAGCACAACAATACGTACACACTCGAACGCCAGAATATTGAGCAGCGAAACCGTCGCCTGCCCCGCTTGCTTCACTTTCTGACCCAGTTTCCCGGCAAAATTTTCCTGAAAATAACGCGGGCTATGCCCCATCAAATAGGCAAACAGATATTTCTGCGCCAGGGCCCGCATGCGCGGGCTCATATAGATGTCGATTGCCTCGGCGCCCCGCACGATCAAGGCCGGCAGATACCAGACCCCGGCAAACAGCCCCACATAAATCCCGGTGACACTCCAATCCCGGGAGCCACTTTGCACCGTCTGCGTCAGTGCATTGATCATGCGCCCCAGCACATAAGGACCCATCGCTTCAACGCCAGTCGCCAGCGCGACGCAAGCAACAAATGCCGCCAGGCGCCCCCGGTAGTGCCGTGATACCAGAAACCACAGGAACCCGAACGGCGTTCCCGGCACGCGTTCGCCCACGCTGACTTCGGGCAACGCCTCCGCCTCCGGCTCCTGCGTCAGCAGGCGCACCGCAAAGCGAGACTTTATCTTGCGTCCGGACTTCGACGAAGTCATGACAAAAAAAACCTGGATTGAATTTTCGGGCCGGGAGCAATACGACCGAACCATCCCCGTTGCTAGAGGGCGCAATCCGCCCCACGCTCTGAATGGTGCGATAAATCGCTCATTGTGGCTTTGGGCCCGCACAGCGCGCATTCCGGATCTGGCTTGACCCGCACAGTTCTGAACATCGCACCCAAACCATCATAGAGCATCAAACGGCCTGCCAGAGTGTCACCGATGCCGAGTATTTCCTTGAGTGTCTCAAGTGCCTGCAGCGTTCCCATCACGCCCACCAGTGCGCCAAGAATACCGGCTTCCGTGCAGGATGGCACAGCACCAGCAGGTGGCGCCTCAGGATACAGGCAGCGATAGCAGGGAAAGGCCCGCTCACCGTCCACACGCACATGCGCCTTGAAGACGGCCAACTGCCCATCGAACTGGCCGACCGCAGCCGAGACCAAGGGACGCTGCGCGAAAAAGCAGGCATCATTGACCAGAAACCGTGTCGCGAAATTGTCTGACCCGTCGAGCACGATGTCGTAGTTCTTGACCAGATCAAGCGCATTCGATGGACCCAATCGCGTCGCATGCCGGTTGACATGCGTATCAGGATTGATCGCCCGCGCGCTGTCGGACGCGCTCTCGACTTTCAGGCGGCCGATATCCTGCGTGCGATGCGCTATCTGGCGCTGCAAATTCGACAGCGAAACCTCGTCATCGTCGACAACACCGATCGTGCCAACCCCAGCCGCAGAAAGATACAACAGGGCCGGACTGCCAAGCCCGCCCGCGCCGACAATTAAAACCCGCGCCTCACGCAAGCGCGCCTGTCCCGCGCCGCCAACCTCCCGCAGGATAATGTGGCGCGCATAGCGCTCAAGCTGTTCGTCCGAAAGCGTCATGTCGCCATTCTAAAGCTCCTGGAAGGCACAAGGGAAACGATCACAGCCAAACGGCCTTCCCGGTCCACCTCCGAACAGTACCAATATGTAACCTCAACGCACCATCAGTGAAACCCACCCACCATACCCTTGCGTCTTTTTCCAGGTGACACTCATCGTTTCACGGCTCCAAAATTGGGTGACAGTCTTCGTTCAGATTTTTAAGGTGAAGTGGCTTTTCTGCGGCATTTTTTGGGGAGCACAGGTGACACGCACGCATATGATTTTCACTTTCCGTTTCACGCCCATAATCGGAAATAACGCCCCGCACACAGCCTTGTCAAAAAAACACACAACAAATATAAGTGATAAACGATACGAACAATAATAGAACAAGAATTCGGCCACGTCAAGCCGTCAAGAACTCAGCTGAGACGGAGCGCGGAAGGTAGGCACGCGGAGGCGCGGAGGTCGCGGAGTCGATGCTGCACTCAGCGCCAGCGGATTGCCCAACTCTGCGGCCTCCGCGCCTCCGCGTGGAATCATGAGTTTGTGACGGAACACGAGATTGTGCATCGCACGATTGGAATGGCGCTTCACGCCGCGAGTTTTTTGGTCCTGTGCGGGCTTGGCTGGACGGGCTCGGTGTCTTGGTGTGCTTGGTGGTGAATCTGAATCGACGCGCCACCCCCATTCGCCAAGATATGCGCTACCCCAAATCCAGCGCCAACTGCTCGCGTGTAGCGGGCGGCACAATCGCCAGATGCCCGTAGCTCTTATGTGTGAACCCCAGGATCACGGGCACACCAGGATCGCGGAATCGCGCCACCTGCGCCGGGTTCAGTCCGAATCTCAGAAAATGCACCGATGACGTTTTTCCATCCGCCGCCGTACGATCAACGTCGTTTTCGAAACTCGCTTTGACCCTGTCGCCACCCACATCCAGAAACGCCGTCTCTTCGATATGCGTGAGTTGGCGAAGCACACGGCCGCGCTCGCCCTCGTCTTCAATCTCGAACATCACGGTCGCGACCAGCTCGCCTTTCTGCGGGATCAGCGGATTATACGCGTTCAACTCGTCGGCAATTTGTGCTTCCCCGCCGCGCTCGATGTAGAGCATCTCGTGCACTTGGCTCAACATCGTCGCATAGCATTCGAAATAGAACGTCGCGTGCGGCCCGACCGCCACCCGGCGCAATTTCTTGAGCGGCAGAATGGCTTTGCGCCGCTCTGCCCGCTCTTCGCCGTAAAGCGTCATGTCGATGATGTCGGCGCGCGTGATCTGTCGTTGGTCGGCTGGCATCATTTCATCCTATCAGCCCATAGGCCTTCGCCATCAACTCGATGGGATGCACAATTTCCGAGGGCCGCGTTGCTCCTGTTTCCAGTGTTTGCATGACTTGTTTCAAATGTTTTGCCGCAAGCGGACAATCCGAAACAACGTGCGCGTGAGCCTGGGTGTTGGCCGTGCGCGCTGCAGGCTTGCCGATCTTCATCGCGACCTCATGGGTCGGCTTCAACACGCCAAAAGTTCCCCCATGCCCCGAGCAGCGCTCGATGACATCGACCTGCGTTCCGGGAACAAGCTTCAGCATCTCCGCAGCTTTGGGTCCCATATTCTGCGCCCTTGCATGGCACGCCAGATGAACACTCACCCCGCCTTCAATCGGCTTCATTCCCGGCGGCAGCCCGTGTTTTTTCGCGACATCAACAACATACTCATCGATATCAAACGTCGCCTCGGCCAGGCGCTTGACCGCCTCGTTGCCGGGCACGATGAGCGGCCATTCAAACTTGAACATCAACCCGCAACTCGCGGTCAGTGCGATAATGTCGTAGCCCTGCTCAACGAAAGGTAACAAAGCCTTGGAAACTTTTTCCGATTGCTCGGCCACACGCGCCAGATTCCCCTGCTCCAAAAACGGCATACCACAGCAACCGGGATAACCCACTTGCGTTTCGACACCCAAATGGTTCAGCAATTTGCGCGCGGCCATTCCCGTTGGCGGACGGTTATAGTTCACAAAGCAGGTCGCAAAAATCAACGCCTTACGCTTGCTAAACGCCGGAGCCGATGCGTTGACGCTGCCTGGATCGCTGCGGTCCTGCATCACAAACGTGCGCGAATTGAACTTCGGCAGTTCAGCCCGCACATCAATGCCTGCAACTTTTTCAGCAATCTTGCGCGTCAGTTTGTTTTTGCTGTCCGATCCCCAATTGGCAATCGGCGCCACGACGGTCGCGATCGAACCATTGCGGTCCATCTGCGCCAGTTGCCCGGCCACGAAATGCGTTTTGCCCGCCGCTGCCTCTGCTGCCCGGTAGCGCAGCATCAGATGCGGAAAGTCCAGATTAAACTCATGCGGCGGCACATAGGGGCACTTCGTCATGAAGCACATGTCGCACAGCGTACAGGCTTCAACGACCGGCGCAAAGTCTTCTGACTTCACCCCATCCAGTTCTTCGGTTGGCGACTTGTCGATAAGATCGAACAGCCGCGGAAACGAATCGCACAAATTGAAACAACGGCGGCAGCCGTGGCAGATATCGAAAACCCGCCGCATTTCTGCATCAAGTTTCACCGCATCGGTGAACCCGGGGTCTTGCCAGTTCAAGGGGTGACGGGTCGGCGCCTGAAGACTGCCTTCACTCAAGTCATATGCTCCTGAAAAGGCACAATTAGTCTTTCCCGCAAGGCGGCAAGCTCAAGTTCGCCGCGAGGGAGAAAGCACCCCTCGCGGCGCTGATCGCGCGCAAGAGGTGCGGACAATTTTATCCGAGTGTATCAAGCGCCTTCTGGAACCGCCCAGCATGGCTCTTTTCCGCTTTCGCAAGCGTCTCGAACCAATCGGCGATTTCTTCTAGCCCTTCTTGGCGGGCAGTCTTCGCCATCCCGGGATACATGTCGGTGTATTCGTGTGTCTCACCGGCAATTGCGGCTTTCAGATTGTCGGCTGTCGCACCGATCTTGAGACCGGTGGCAGGATCGCCAACAATCTCCATGAACTCCAAATGCCCGTGCGCATGACCGGTTTCGCCTTCTGCAGTTGAGCGAAACACCGAGGCAACATCGTTGTAGCCTTCGACGTCGGCTTTCTGCGCGAAATACAAATAGCGGCGATTAGCCTGGCTTTCACCAGAGAATGCGGCTTTCAAATTGTCGAGTGTTTTTGACCCTGCGAGTTTTGACATTGCGTCTCCCATTCTTGCGAAAAATTGGAAATCTTGAACTGGCTTAGCGCATAAAATATGCGAACGCAGCTGGACTGTCAATAGATTAGAATTATTCTAAATAACTCAGTCACCCGCGCGACTTGAGCCGCACCACAACATCCACGCGCTCGATTTCAGTACCGGCCGGCGCTCGGGGCAATCCCTCTATTCGAACATCGCCGCCCGGTATGTCGGTAAGCAAATCGCCACCTTCAAAATAGAAGTGGTGATGCTCGCCGGTGTTTGTATCAAAGTGCGTTTTCTCACCATCGACAATCACCTGCCGCAACAACCCGGCAGCCGTAAATTGATGCAGCGAGTTGTACACCGTGGCCAGGGACAGCCGAACGCCAGAATTCGCGGCTTCGGCATGCAGCCTTTCAGCCGTTACATGCCGGTCAGCGCCCGCAAACAGAAGTCTGGCAAGTGCCACGCGCTGTTTGGTCGGCCGCAACTGGGCCACGCGCAGTTTTGCGGCAAAGTCCCCCTTCTGGGCACCTGGCATTTTGGCTCCTGTGGAACGCATGGGATGAGACGCCTTCACGTTTCCTCAGAGGTTGAATAACACGGGGCCAACGCATAGAGTCCAAAAATTAGACAATGCACGCAGGCACCAAACTCGGGCGCTTTTGAGTAACTCAAAAATAAGCCCGGGTGAAATCGGATGGTTAACACGCAATGTCAAGTGCGCACATAGAGTCAAGTAAACAAAATGCTGAAAATCCGGCAAACTCAGTGAAACATCACAGCAGTTTTGACCGTAATGCCCTGCTGGATTGTGCCCATGGCCGCATGTTTGGCCCAGGCAACCCAAGGCTGCCCTTGCCACCCATGCTTATGTTTGACCGTATTACGCATATCGCTGAAAACGGCGGCGCCAATGACAAAGGCCAGATCATCGCTGAATTCGACATTTCGCCCGACCATTGGTTCTTCAAGTGTCATTTCGAATCCGATCCCGTCATGCCCGGTTGCCTTGGGCTTGATGCGCTGTGGCAAATGGTTGGGTTCTATTTGGGTTGGCTGGGCGGAAAAGGCAAAGGCCGCGCCTTGGGTGTCGGTGAAGTCAAGTTCACAGGCATGGTTCTGCCGGACGCCAAATTGGTGACCTATGCCATCGACTTCAAGCGCGTCATCATGCGCAGGTTGGTCCTGGGCATTGCTGATGGCATCATGAAGGTAGACGGCAAAGCAATCTATGAAGCAAAAGATTTGCGCGTGGGTCTGTTTACAGATGGCGCAACACCTGCACCTGCCTGAACTTCCGAGCTCCGCATGGCCGCTGTGCCGTCACACATCTGAAGGGTAAATCAAATGAGGCGTGTCGTTGTAACTGGAATGGGCATTGTCTGCTCCATCGGCAACAACACCCAGGAAGTGGTCGCATCGCTGCGCGACGCTCGCTCCGGAATAACGGCGGCCGATGACTATAAGCGCATGGGCTTTCGCAGCCAGATCCACGGCAACCTCAAGGTTGATCTCGACGCTACGGTTGATCGCCGCGCCCGCCGCTTCATGGGTGACGGCGCCGCCTACGCATGGCTTGCAATGAACCAGGCCATCGCGGACTCAGGGTTGGAGCCAAAAGATGTCTCGAACGAACGCACCGGATTGATTGTGGGCTCAGGCGGCCCCTCAACAAGGGCAATTGTACAAGCAGCCGACACTGCCCGCACAGAAGTCACAAAAGGACCAAAGAAAGTCGGTCCATTCGCCGTGCCAAAAGCCATGTCATCGACATGTTCGGCCAACCTTTCAACCTGGTTCAAAACCAAGGGCGTGAACTACTCAATCAGTTCGGCGTGCTCGACATCGGCCAACTGCATCGGCAACGCCTATGAAATGATCCAGTGGGGCAAGCAGGACGTCATGTTTGCCGGTGGCGGCGAAGAACTTGACTGGACATTGTCGGTGCTGTTCGACGCCATGGGCGCCATGTCGTCACGCCACAACGATACGCCTGACAAGGCCAGCCGCGCCTACGACAAAAATCGCGACGGTTTCGTCATTTCAGGCGGCGGCGGAATTCTGATACTCGAGGAACTGGCGCACGCCAAAGCACGCGGAGCTAAAATCTACGCCGAACTCACCGGCTACGGCGCCACTGCCGACGGGGCCGATATGGTCGCCCCCTCGGGCGAAGGCGCCATCAGATGCATGCGCATGGCGCTGGAGGCCGCACGCGCGCCCATCGACTACATCAACCCGCATGCAACCTCGACCCCGGTCGGCGACATTCCGGAAATCAAAGCCATCCGCGAAGTGTTTGGCCCGAACATGCCCCCGGTCAGCGCCACCAAATCCCTGACAGGTCACAGCCAGGGAGCGGCCGGCGTCCACGAGGCCATCTATTCGCTCCTGATGTTGCAAAACAACTTCATTTGCGAAAGCGCCAACATCGAGGAGATCGATCCCGAGGTCGCCGATGCCAACATCGTCCGCAAGCGCGTCGACAACGCCAAACTCAATACCGTGATGTCGAATTCATTCGGGTTTGGCGGCACCAACGCATCCCTCGTCTTTCAACGGCACCAATAATAAATGTCGACACCTGCGAAACTTATGGCCGGTAAACGCGGCCTCGTTATGGGCGTTGCCAACGATCATTCCATCGCCTGGGGCATAGCTCAAACGCTGCATCAGCATGGCGCCGAATTGGCCTTCACCTACCAGGGCGACGCGTTCGGCAAGCGCGTAAAACCACTTGTCGAAACTGTAGGAGCAAAGATTGTTCTGGAAGCCGACGTCGAGAACGATCAATCGCTCGAAACCGTTTTCGGCGAGCTCGAGCGGAAGTGGGGCAGCCTCGACTTCGTGGTCCACGCCATCGCCTTTTCCGATCGCAATGAGTTGAAGGGCCGCTATGTCGATACGACTCGCGCCAACTTCCGCCGTTCGATGGAAATCTCCTGCTATTCCTTCACCGACATTGCGCGCCGCGCCGCGCCCCTGATGAAGCAGGGCGGCTCGCTCATCACGCTGACCTACGCAGGTTCAATGCGCGTCATGCCCAGCTACAACGTCATGGGTGTCGCCAAGGCCGCCCTGGAAGCCTCTGTCCGCTACCTGGCCGCCGATCTGGGCCGCGACGGCATCCGCGTCAACGCGATCTCGCCGGGCCCCATGCGCACGCTGGCGGGTTCCGCCGTCGGCGACGCAAGGCTCGTTTTCAAATGGTACAAGCAAAACTCGCCACTGAAGAAAACGGTGGAACTGCCCCATGTCGGTGGCGCCGCTCTCTATTTCCTGAGCGACCTGTCAGCAGGCGTCACCGGCGAGATTCACTACGTCGACGCCGGCTTCAACATCACCGGCATGCCCAACGCCGCAGAGCTGAAGGCGATGAGTGCGGGCGGCAACAGCGAGAGTTGATGCTATTCGCGAGCATCGAAGCGTCTCAACGATCCTCGCCAACCCAGCATCGCCGCATCTGCCGTCATCAAGCCGATTCCAAAACAATCCGCCGTCGCCGCAATAATCCGGTCGAACGGATCACCAGGCATACCCGACAGTTCGGATGCCCGCAGGGCGACATCACCGTTGACACTGATCTCGTTGATACCATCGTCCAGCACCCGTTGCCGCCAAACGGCAATCGGTTCATCCAGTTCGATCCGGCCCTTCGAGAGTTGCTGCCCGATCTCCATGAGCGAAATTGCTGAATAGCGTAATCCGCCTTTAGCCGCGGTACGCGCGAGCAGCCCACCCGCCCTTCGCCCGAGTTTACTGGAGCCTTCGCGAAACCACAGCAAGACGTGAGTGTCGAGCAGCATCAGCCCCGACGCGCGTCGCGCCCAGGAGTCCATTCCCATGCCTCGGGCATCGGTGAAACAATGTCGCCGAGGATGCGAAGCCTTCCCTTGTCCGCGCCAAAGACCGCGCACCTCTGCAACCTCGCACGCGCGAAAGTCCCTCTGGCCTTTCCATTCTTGACCACCACCACGGCCTCGCTGGCGCCGGCCTCTCCGGCGACGCGCACGCATTCGGCCTTAAACTCGGATGCCTTGACCCACTTCATCGCGTTGCCTTTTTCGTTCCGAGTTTCCGCCGACCGGCTTTGGGTGGCTTCCACTCTTCCATCTTCCCCTCGGCGAACAGGCGTGCCTCTTCGGCGGTCAGCGGCCGGAATTCACCCACGATCTTCCCATGCCGGGTGACGTCGATCGGCACGCCGGTCTCCGCGACCTCGTCCATGAGAGCCAGGCATTTCGCCCGAAACTCCGAAATCGACATTGTACGCCGGGCAGGAAGCTTCTTGACCATGGTCATGACCATAGTCCATTTAAGCCTCTAGCGCAACAAGCTGAATCCGGCATTAAAAAAGCCCGAGGCGTTTCCGCGCCTCGAGCCCAACCTCTTCGCAATTGACCGCCAGTGTCTAGCCCTCGGTATTCCCCGTATCGGCGATTTCCTTGCCGGTCGCCTGATCGACTATCTTCATCGACAAACGAACTTTTCCGCGATCATCAAAGCCCAGAAGCTTGACGAA
>VFKO01000350.1 GCA_009885515.1 Rhodobiaceae bacterium
CTGTACCGGCTGGCAGGTCAACTAGAGCAGACGCATCCCTGGATTGGGCGGAGACCCGGCGTGTGGGGATGAAGCACACTCACGGCTGACCGGGAAAACTCTCCACGAATTCGACCTTAAAGTCCGGGAATGACTCGACGTACTGAATCTTGAAATCCGGGAATACGGTGACGAATTCCCATTTGCCGCACGCATCAGGGAAGGATTTTACGCGCTGAACCTTGAGATCAGGGAAGCTTTTCACAATCTGGACTTTGTAATCGGCGAATGCGTTCACGACCTGGACCTTGCCATAGAGCGGTTTGCCGTCGACCGCACAGCTTTCAATGCTGACTGCCGCAAGAGACGGAGCTGCAACCGTCAGGACAATCGCGAGAAGTAAGAAAATACGGCGCATCGGAGTGGTCCTTGAGTGCGCTTGGCTGGTCGCCTATTGTCCGCCGCGATGACCCATTCAATCAAGTCTATTCATGTTATTGGCGGTGGCCTTGCGGGCTCGGAAGCGGCCTGGCAGATCGCACGCGCGGGCGTGCCCGTCATTTTGCACGAAATGCGGCCGGTGAAAATGACAGACGCCCACTTGGGACATGGTCTTGCCGAACTCGTGTGCTCAAACTCGTTCCGCTCCGACGACTGGGAGAACAACGCCGTCGGCCTTCTGCACGAAGAAATGCGCCGCTGCGGCTCAGTGATTATGCAGTCAGCGGACGCTCACAAAGTCCCCGCCGGCGGGGCACTTGCGGTTGATCGCGTTGGATTCTCGGATTCTGTACAAGACGCGCTGGAACGCGAACCTCTGGTCACAATTGTCAGGGAAGAGATTGAAGGCCTTCCGCCAGCAGACTGGGACAGTGTGATAATCGCGACGGGGCCATTGACGTCAAAGCCGCTGGCAAACGCTATACAAACTTTGACGGGCGAGGACTCGCTGGCATTTTTCGATGCCATTGCGCCGATTGTGCACAAGGAGTCGATCAACTTTTCGCGTGCCTGGTTTCAATCGCGCTATGACAAAGTGGGCCCTGAAGGCGACGGCGCCGACTACATCAATTGTGCGATGGACCGCGATCAATACAATGCTTTCATCGCCGCACTGATCTCTGGAGAGAAAACGTCATTCAAAGACTGGGAGAAAGACACGCCGTATTTCGAAGCGTGTCTGCCCATCGAAGTGATGGCCGGGCGCGGACCAGAGACATTGCGTTTCGGCCCCATGAAACCAGTCGGGCTCACCGATCCCCATACCGGCCGACGGCCGCACGCCGTAGTTCAGTTGCGTCAGGACAACGCGCTGGGCACGCTCTACAATATGGTTGGATTTCAAACAAAACTTAAGCACGGCGCGCAAGCTGATGTCTTTCGCATGATCCCGGGACTTGAGTCGGCACAGTTCGCGCGCCTCGGCGGCTTGCACCGGAATATTTTTATCAATTCGCCGAAGTTGCTTGATGGTGAATTGCGCATGAAGGTAATGCCACGATTCCGGTTTGCAGGCCAGATGACCGGAGTAGAAGGCTATGTCGAAAGCGCCGCAATCGGGCTTTTAGCGGGGCGTTTTGCAACGGCTGAGCGCCTGGGACACCAACAATTGCCGCCGCCGCAAACAACGGCGCTGGGTGCATTGCTGGCTCATATCACCGGCGGCGCGGACACGAAAACCTTTCAGCCGATGAACGTCAACTACGGCCTTTTTCCCGACATCGCGCCTGCCGAAGGTGTAAAAGGAAAAGACCGTGGCCGCGCCAGGAAACAAATGATGTCGCGCCGTGCCATTGCCGACGTGACAGGTTGGCTGGACACAAGGAAAGCCGCGGCCGCGCAGTGAATGCAATTTGTGGCAAATGCCCGAGACGCAGCGCCGGCACAATTGTTGATTCAATTTCAAACCCTGAACTTTAGAAACTGTTTGAACCTTGATCGTATCGTTTGTGACAGCCGATACAAAGAGGAGGCGTCGAAGTCATCATGGAGTATCTTTTCGAGAATGTCTGGCGGCACTGGGTAAACCTGTTTGCAGGTTGGGATTTGCCGTGGAGCACGCACGCGACTGCCACGGCTGCGGCAGTCGTCACGTTCTACTTCCTCGGCATCGCCTACAGGTTGCTCACGTCAAAGGAGCTGTAACACCTTGCGCCGCGTCGTGGCCGCCTGCAACAGCCATGAGTTTGTCGACGCGGCGCTGCACCGTGGGATGAGTGGAAAA
>VFKO01000093.1 GCA_009885515.1 Rhodobiaceae bacterium
GAAGCCGAGGCGCGCGCCTACGCCCGCCGCCTGCTCTCGCGCCTCGACGACGGCGTGGGCGAGGCGATCCGCAAACGCTCGCTCGATCATGCCTCGGTGGGCGTACGCCGCCAGGCCGAAATCCGCGAAGCCGCCGACGACGAAGGCTTCACCGAAGAACACCTCTGGACCGGCATCGGCCGCGCCCGCTCCGGCTGCGGCGCCGCCATCGTCGGCGACCCAAACCAAGTTCTGAACAAACTGAACGCCTACCGCGCGCTGGGCATCGAAGCCTTCATCCTCTCCGGCTACCCTCACAACGGCGAATGCGAGCACTTCGCCCGCCACGTGTTGCCAAAACTCGACCACGCTTCCTTGCAAATCTGATTTATCGAAGCGCGCACTAGACGCCCTCATTGCCGCCCGCTAAGCGTTAAAACACCAAGCCATTCACCACAACGGATCAACACCCATGTCTCTACCACCTGTCCTTCAAAGCGGATTGTCGCTTCCCGTCATCGGCGCGCCGTTGTTTATCGTCTCGGGCCCTGAGCTTGTCATCGCCCAATGCAAGGCGGGCATTGTCGGATCATTTCCTGCCCTGAACGCGCGGCCCGCCGATATGCTCGACAAATGGATCACCCGCATCAAAACCGAACTCGACGACTTCGAGCAGAAGACCGGAAAGAAAGCGGCACCCTTCGCTGTCAACCAGATCGTTCACGCTTCGAACGACCGCGTCATGCACGATATGGGCGTGTGCGTGAAGCATAAGGTTCCCATCATCATCACAAGTCTGCGCGCACCGGCCGAAGTGGTGAAAGCCACCCACGACTACGGTGGCGTGGTATTCCACGACGTGATCAACATCCGCCACGCCAAAAAGGCGGCCGAGGAGGGCGTCGACGGTTTGATCCTGGTCTGCGCCGGAGCTGGCGGGCATGCCGGCACCCTGTCGCCGTTCGCGCTCGTCCCCGAAGTGCGCGCCTGGTTCGACAAGACGATCCTGGTCTCCGGTTCGATCGCCAATGGCGGCTCGGTGTTGGCGGTGCAAGCCATGGGCGCCGACCTTGCCTATCTCGGCACCCGCTTCATCGCTACCACCGAAGCCAACGCTGATCCACGCTACAAACAGATGTTGGTCGACACGATGGCCAACGACATCGTCTATTCGAA
>VFKO01000468.1 GCA_009885515.1 Rhodobiaceae bacterium
GAACTGCGCCCATGCCCATTCCGCCGCCGGAAGCTGGCGCATCTGCGGCAGGCTCGGGTGGGGTGGCGGGAATTTCGGCCGGCACGTCTGGCGGCGGAGGAAGATCAGGTGGCGGCGGAGGAAGATCAGGCGCTGGCGGCTGATCAGGCGCAGCCTCCGGCGGCGTTGCGTCAGCAGGGATGGTGGGTGGCGGTGCAGGATCAGGTTCTGGAGGCGCCATGTTGGCGACTTCAAATGAGCCGTCCGGCAGATCCATCGCTGCACTCGCAACGCCTGGACTCATGAGGGCAAGTCCGAGCGCAACACCACACACTGCACGTGTCAATTTCATCATTGTCAATTCTCCAAGTGAATCTCTGACTAATCCGCGCAAGGTAGTGCGAATGCGCCCAATTCACAAATTGAGCGTTTCACTTCGCCCCTGGCCTTCAGGGTCAGGCCACTTTGAGTTCACGCACCGGTCCGAAGCGCCAGACACGGAAGCGGACGAATTCCCAGACTGCGCGGCCACCCAGCTTGATGAAATTCGATTCGGGATGAAGGCCGATAGCCTTGCCGATCATGGCGACGGCGCGCTCGACATGTCTGCGGCGGTAGTGCCTGAACATCGATGACTGATAGGCGAGATTGCAGGCATCGCGGTCGTATTTGATTTCGTGTTCGCGGTGGGCCGGTACGTTGGCGCAATAATAAGCGGTCGCGAGTTCGTCGTCTTCGGATTCCGCTACGCGTGTTTTTGCGATCCATAGGCGGCGCCAGAAACCGGGTTTCGCTTCAGCCTGTGTGTCCATCAAATCGAGAAACAAACGATAGTGCGCGAATTCGTCGGCGGCGACCAAACCTGCGATCTGTTTCAGAACCGGTTCTTCGGCTGCGTCACGAATGGCCGTGTAGCCCGAAGAGGTGCCGCACTCCACGACACAGCGGGCGATCAACTCTCCGATGCGGCTGCCACGAACGGAGCCGTCTGCGTTTTCGAAGTGCGGAGGATGATAGGCCTTGCGGAAGCGCGCGAATGAGTCTTTGAAATTGAACGTGGGGTCGGCGAGTTCGGCCCAGCGGCCCAGCGCTGCGCCATGTTGAACTTCTTCGGCGCCCCAACGGTCGAGAATTGCCATCACTTGAGGCTGATTGTGAAATACTTTGCGCAAATATTCGACGTAATCGGTTGCGTTGTATTCGACGAGTGAGGCCGCCTTCATCAACTTGACCAAATTTGGATCAAGCTTTGAGCGGTCGAATTCTTCCCAGGCGATTGTGTCGAGAGTCCAATGGTCGCGCATTGCGGCCTTCCCACGTTTAGTGCTTACCCACGCGCCGGTTGAGCCCCGGCGTTTGAAAATTATATAGCAAGAAATTTGAGCTCTGCCTATGGGCCGAATGGTTCAGAAATCACTGCCTATTCTGTTGGTTCGGGGGACGTTGGCTTTAACCCAATGCCGTGCGCAATTCACGCAGGCCGTCGAGCTGGTCCTGGGCTCTCCGGCGGGTCGCGTCGTCCTTGGCATCTGTGACGTCTTCCTCGGCGTCTTTGATGCGTTGACCCAGGGTGTCGTCGAGTTCGGCCATGGGCATCGCCTCTTCAGCCAAGACCGTCAGGCCTTGCAGCGTGACTTCGGCAAAGCCGCCGCGGACGAAGAATTTCTCGGCCGGCTTGCCTTGGTTGAAGATCGTCAGCACGCCTGGCTTGAGCGTTGTCATGAGCGGCGCGTGGTTTGCTAACACACCGAAGCCACCCTCCGAGCCTGGGACGTCGACCTGATCGACTTCGGCTGAGATCAGCAGGCGTTCTGGGCTTACCAAATCGAAATGCAACTTCGCCATCTTTGCTTACGCCGCTTCGGCCGCGAGGCGTTCGGCCTTTTTCACGGCTTCTTCGATGGTGCCAACCATGAGGAACGCTTGTTCCGGCAAATGGTCGTAGTCGCCACGGCAGAGGCCGTCGAAGCCCTTGATCGTGTCGCCGACGTCGACGAAGACGCCGGGTGTGTTGGTGAAGATTTCGGCGACGAAGAACGGTTGCGAGAGAAAGCGCTCGATCTTGCGGGCGCGGGCGACAAGCATCTTGTCGTCTTCCGACAATTCGTCCATGCCCAGAATGGCGATGATGTCTTGCAGCGACTTGTAGCGCTGAAGGATACGCTGCACTTCGCGGGCGACGCGGTAGTGATTTTCACCGACGACGCGGGGGTCCAAGATGCGCGAGGTGCTGTCGAGCGGGTCGACGGCGGGGTAGATGCCTTTTTCCGAGATTGCGCGGTTCAAAACCGTGGTCGCGTCCAAGTGCGCGAAGGAGGCGGCGGGCGCGGGGTCCGTCAAGTCGTCGGCAGGAACATAAATCGCCTGGACCGAAGTGATCGAGCCTTTGCTGGTGGTGGTGATGCGTTCCTGCAGCGCGCCCATGTCGGTGGCGAGCGTCGGCTGGTAACCCACGGCCGACGGGATGCGGCCGAGCAAGGCCGAGACTTCGGAACCGGCTTGGGTAAAGCGGAAGATGTTGTCGACGAAGAACAGCACGTCCTGGCCCTGGTCACGGAAGTATTCGGCGACGGTGAGGCCCGTCAGGCCGACGCGAGCGCGGGCGCCGGGCGGCTCGTTCATCTGGCCGAAGATCAGCGCGCATTTCGAGCCTTCGGTCGAACCCTTCTTCGGGTCCTTGTTGACGCCCGATTCGATCATCTCGTGATAGAGGTCGTTGCCTTCGCGCGTGCGCTCGCCGACGCCGGCAAACACCGAATAGCCGCCGTGCTTTTTGGCGACGTTGTTGATCAGTTCCTGGATGAGCACCGTCTTGCCGACGCCGGCGCCGCCAAAGAGGCCGATCTTGCCACCGCGCGCATATGGGGCGAGCAGATCGACGACCTTGATGCCGGTGACGAGGACCTGGCTTTCGGTCGACTGGTCGGTGAACTTCGGCGCGTCGGCATGAATGGGGCGCATTTCGACGCCCTTGACCGGGCCTGCTTCGTCGATCGGTTCGCCGATGACGTTGATGATGCGCCCAAGCGTGGCGGGGCCGACGGGGATCATGATCGCCGAACCGGTATCTTTGACTTCCTGACCGCGGACGAGGCCTTCTGTCGAGTCCATCGCCACCGTGCGCACCGTCGATTCACCCAGATGCTGGGCCACTTCGAGCACCAGACGGTTGTTGCCGTTCCTGGTTTCGAGTGCGTTCAAGATCGCAGGCAACTCGCCGTCGAAATGGACGTCGACGACAGCGCCGATGACCTGGGTGACTGTGCCGGTGATTTTGGTGGGAGCGTTCATGGGGTCTGCCTCTTAGAGCGCCTCGGCGCCCGAAATGATTTCGATGAGTTCTTTGGTGATTTGCGCCTGGCGCGAGCGGTTGTACTTCATCGACAGGGCATCGATGACGTCACCGGCATTGCGGGTTGCCGAGTCCATCGCGGCCATACGCGCGCCCTGTTCGGACGCCTGGTTTTCAAGCAAGGCGCGAAAGATTTGCACCGCGACGTTTCGCGGCAGCAGGTCGGCCAGGATATCCTGTTCGTCGGGTTCGTATTCGTAACTGCCGCCTTTGAGATCCGCCGTCTTGGTGCCGGCGGGAACTTCAGCCGGGATGAGGCGTTGTGCGGTTGGGATCTGGCTGATGACCGATTTGAACCGGGCGTAGCACATTGTCACGACATCGAATTCGCCGGCGTCGAACAGGTCGAGCACTTGTTTTGCGATCGGTTGGATGTGCGAAAACGTCAGGCGGCGAATGCCTGCGAACTCATGCGTGCCGATGATGAGATTGCCGTATACGCGCTTTAGCTGATCGCGGCCCTTGCGGCCAACGCAAAGTATTTTGACCTGCTTGCCTTCGCGGGTAAGAGATTCGATGCGCTGGCGTGCGAGCTTGACGATGTTGGTGTTGAAGCCGCCGCATAGGCCGCGGTCGGCCGTCATGACCACCAGCAGATTGCGCGTATTGCCGCCGGTACCGGCGAGAAGTTTCGGCGCGCCGGCTTGTGTGCCGACACTGGCGGCCAAGTTCGCCAGGACGCCTTGCATCTTCTCGGCGTAGGGACGTGCCGCTTCTGCTGCTTCCTGGGCGCGCTTGAGTTTGGAGGCCGAGACTAGCTGCATCGCGCGCGTGATCTTGCGCGTCGACTTTACGCTGGCGATACGGTTGCGGAGATCTTTTAAACTCGGCATCTGGTTCTACGCGAAGGTCTTGACGAGGTTTTCGAGGACGGCTTTCAGCTTGCCTTCGATTTCCGGGGTCAGGGCCTTTTCCTTGCGGATGCCGTCCAGGATGTCTTTGTGGCCAGCACGAATTTTCTGCAACAGTTCCTGTTCGAACTTGCCGATCTGGCTGACTTGCAGCTTGTCGAGATAGCCGCGCGTGCCGGCGTAAATCGAGACGACCTGTTCTTCGACCGGGAACGGCGCGTATTGCGGCTGCTTCAACAGTTCCGTCAGGCGCGAGCCCCGATTGAGCAGACGCTGCGTCACCGCGTCGAGGTCGGAGCCGAACTGGGCGAAGGCCGCCATTTCGCGGTACTGCGCGAGGTCGGATTTCATGGTGCCAGCGACTTGCTTCATCGCCTTGATCTGGGCCGATGAGCCCACGCGCGAGACCGAGATGCCGACGTTCACCGCGGGGCGAATGCCCTGATAAAACAATTCGGTTTCGAGGAAGATCTGGCCGTCGGTGATCGAAATCACGTTGGTCGGGATGTAGGCCGAGACGTCGTTGGCCTGGGTTTCGATGATGGGCAGCGCCGTCAGCGAACCGCCTTTGTTGGCGTCGTTCAGTTTCGCGGCACGTTCGAGCAGGCGCGAGTGCAAGTAGAACACGTCGCCCGGGTAGGCTTCGCGGCCCGGCGGGCGGCGCAGCAGCAGCGACATCTGGCGATAGGCGACGGCTTGCTTCGACAGATCGTCATAGATGATGACGGCGTGCATGCCGTTGTCGCGGAAGAACTCGCCGAAGGTGCAGCCGGCGAATGGCGCCAGGAACTGCAACGGGGCCGGGTCCGACGCGGTCGCGGCCACCACGATCGTGTATTCCATGGCGCCGAATTGTTCGAGCGTTTTCACGATCTGGGCGACGTTCGAACGCTTTTGGCCGATGGCGACGTAGATGCAATAGAGCTTTTGTTTTTCGTCGCCCGTCGCGTTGACGCTTTTCTGATTGATTATGGTGTCGAGCGCGATGGCGGTCTTGCCGGTTTGGCGGTCGCCGATGATGAGTTCGCGCTGGCCGCGGCCGATGGGGATGAGCGAGTCCACCGACTTCAAGCCGGTCTGCATCGGTTCGTGCACCGAGCGGCGCGGAATAATGCCGGGCGCCTTGACGTCGACGCGGCGGCGTTCGGTAGAAACAATCGGACCTTTGCCGTCGAGCGGGTTGCCTAGCGGATCGACGACGCGGCCGAGCAGGCCCTTGCCTACGGGTACGTCGACAATGGAGCCCGTGCGCTTGACGGTGTCGCCTTCCTTGATGTCGCGGTCGTTGCCGAAAATCACGACGCCGACATTGTCGGCTTCGAGGTTCAAGGCCATGCCTTTGATGCCGCCCGGGAACTCGACCATTTCGCCGGCCTGGACTTTGTCAAGGCCGTGAATGCGGGCGATGCCGTCGCCGACGGACAAGACTTGGCCGATCTCGCTGACTTCGGCTTCGGCGCCGAAGTTCTTGATTTGCGATTTCAGGATTGCGGAAATTTCTGCGGCTTGGATATCCATGGGGGTCTCTTAAGCGCCTTTCATCGCGCGTTCCAAACGCACGAGTTTTGACTTGAGTGAGGAATCGATCTGGCGAGACCCGACCTTGACGACGAGACCGCCGAGCAATGTTGGATCGACCGTTTGGGTGATGCGGATGTCGCGCTTGAGCGCGTCTTTGAGGGTGCCAGCGAGGGCCGCGACTTGAGCGGGCTTTAGCGCTTGAGCGCTTGTTACTTCGGCAGACATCTCGCCGCGATGATTGGCGAGGAGCGTGTCAAAATCCTTGATGATGCCGGCGAGCGCGAAGAGGCGGCGCTTTTGCGCCAGCAGGCCGATGAAATTTTTGGTCGTTTGGCTGACATTCAGGCGCGCTAGAACTGCCACCATCGCGCTGGATTGTTCGTCGCGCGAAAAGACCGGCGAGCGCACGAGGCGCGCCAGATCAGCGCTGCCCACAAGGAGTGCCTTCACACGCGCCAGGTCGGCGGCGACGGCGTCCAGCGACTTCGATTCCAGCGCGAGTTCGAACAAGGCGGTAGCGTACCGGCCCGTCAGTCCCGACACCGAAACGTTTTCGCTTGCCACGATTGATTGTGCTCCACATGAAAGGTCACTC
>VFKO01000119.1 GCA_009885515.1 Rhodobiaceae bacterium
CCAGTGCACTCAAGGTCGACGAAGACCGCTGACGCTCTTCGAAGAAGATTTCACCTCGAAGGCCACGAAGCGGTTGCTTCTTTACTGGTGAAATTTATGCGTAGTCGCAATAAGCACATTCATGGTCATCCCGTGCGCGATGCGGCGCTCTTGTGCCGCTTCGCTGACACGGGACCTACGCGGGACTCGGAGTTTTCAATTGAGAATTCGCCGCGGTTCAGTTTGTCTCATCAGCCTCACCACGGATGGGTCCCGCATCTGCGGAGCAGCACAAGAGTGCTGCACCGCGTGCGGGATGACATGGCGTGTTAGTTTTTCTCCGCCACCACCATGTAGTTCACGTCCGTGTCCGTTGACAACATCCACCCTCCCGTCAGCGGGTTGAACATCACGCCGGTTTCGTTGCGGCCGTTGAGACCGGCACGGGCGAGAGCGGTGTCGAGTTCTGTTGGTTTGATGAACTTGTTCCAGTCGTGGGTGCCGCGGGGCAGCCAGCCCAATATGTATTCGGCGCCGACGATGGCCAGCGCGAAGGCTTTGGCGGTGCGGTTGATGGTGGCCACGAACATCAAGCCGCCGGGCTTGAGCATCGTGGCGCAGCTTTTCAGGAACAAATTCAGGTCGGCGACGTGTTCGATGACTTCCATGTTGAGGATGACATCGAAGCGCTCGTCCCCGGCTGCCAGGTCTTCGGCGGTGGTGGTGCGATAGTCGATGGCCAGATCGTTTTCGGCGGCATGAGTGCTTGCCGTCATGATGTTTTTTTCGGAGGCGTCGGCTCCCAGGACTGCAAAGCCCAAGCGCGTCATAGGCTCACTGAGAAGACCGCCGCCGCAGCCGATATCCAGCAGGCGCAGGCCTGTGAACGGCGTCAGGCTCTTGGGGTCGCGTTTGAAGTGAGCGATGGTCTGATCGCGAATAAATTTCAGGCGAACTGGGTTAAATTTGTGCAGAACGCCGAATTTGCCGTGCGGGTTCCACCACTCCGCTGCCAGGGCCGAGAATCGGGCTACCTCGGCCGCGTCAATTGTGGATGAAGGCGCTGTGACGACAGACACTGTTGTGAAGTCCTGCTTGCTACGTGACAAAGTCCAGAAGGCTAACTATACCCCAGCCACCAGCAGTCAACCCCTTGATCAAACGGACGTAACGCCGCGCCACGCCATGCCCAGACTTGTCATGAAGTTCGGTGGGACGTCTGTGGCGGACCTCGAGCGTATCCGAAATGTCGCCCTGAAGGTTCAACGCGAGGTCGAGCGGGGCTACGAGGTGGCCGTGGTGCTGTCGGCTATGGCCGGAGAAACCAACAAGCTGGTTTCCTTGGCACGCGAGCTGTCGCCGCTGCATGATGCGCGAGAGTATGACACGGTTGTTTCTGCCGGTGAGCAGGTGACGGTGGGGCTGCTTGCAATTGCGTTGCAGCATCTGGGGATTCAGGCGCGCTCGTGGCTGGGGTGGCAATTGCCCATTCATACCAGCGGGATGCATGGCTCGGCCGCCATCACCGGCATTGATGTCAAAACTATTGAGGAGCGTCTGGCGCTGGGCCAAGTTGCTGTGGTGGCAGGCTTTCAGGGTTTGGGTCCTGATAACCGGATTACAACTTTGGGGCGCGGCGGGTCGGATACGAGTGCGGTGGCGTTGGCGGGGGCGCTCAAGGCTGAGCGCTGCGATATTTATACCGACGTCGACGGCGTTTACACGACCGATCCGCGAATCACGCCCAAGGCCCGCAAGCTGGACAAGATTTCATACGAAGAAATGCTCGAGATGGCGTCGCTGGGGGCTAAAGTCCTGCAGACCCGTTCGGTAGAACTGGCAATGATACACCGCGTGCGGGTGCAGGTGCTTTCAAGTTTTGAAGATCTGCCGGGCACGCTGGTGTGCGACGAGGACGAGATCGTGGAACAACAACTGGTCAGCGGCATTGCCTATAGCCGTGATGAAGCAAAAATCACCCTGGTGAAGGTGCCAGACCAACCGGGGGTGGCAGCAGCTATTTTTGGCCCGCTGGCCGATGGTGGCATCAATGTCGACATGATCGTGCAGAATACGTCGGAAGACGGAAAATTCACCGACATGACGTTCACGGTAGGACGGGCTGAATTTGAGCGTGCGATCCACATCATCGAGCGCAATCATTCGACAATCGGCAATCAAAAGCTCCTGACGGACAAAGGTGTCGCCAAGGTCTCGGTCATTGGTGTGGGGATGCGCGCCCATGCAGGCGTTGCGCAGACGATGTTCAAGACGCTGGCCGAAAAGGGCATCAATATCCAGGTTATTTCGACGTCTGAAATCAAGATCAGCGTTTTGATTGCCGCTGAGTTCACCGACACGGCGGTGCGTGCGTTGCATACAGCTTACGGTTTGGACAAATAGCTCCAAGATGCCGACAACAGGTCCTCTCCTGCTCTTGAAGAAAATGCGCGAGATCATGGAGCAGCGCATCACTTCTCAGGCGCGTCTGGATAAGATCGTGCACCTCATTGCTGCGAATATGGTGGCGGAAGTCTGCTCGATCTACCTGGCAAAAGCGGGCGGCTGGCTTGAGTTGTTCGCGACCGAGGGCTTGAACAAAGCGGCGGTGCACGCGACCCGCTTGAAAATGGGTGAGGGTATCGTCGGCGATGTCGCCTTGAATGGGCGCCCGCTCAATTTGTCAGACGCGCCCGCGCATCCCAGCTTTTCGTACCGCGCTGAAACGGGCGAAGATCCGTATCAATCCATGCTGGGTGTGCCGATCACGCGCAGCGGGCGTACGCTTGGCGTGTTGGCGGTACAGAATCGTACGCATCGCCACTACGGGGACGAAGAAGTCGAGGCACTGCTAACGGTCGCCATGATTTTGGCCGAGATGGTGGTGTCGGGTTCGCTGGGCGATCTGGGTGAGATCGATGCGGGTCCACGCCGTGACCGGCCGTGGCGGGGGAGCGGTGCTTCTTTTTGCGAAGGCATCGCCATGGGGCGGGCCGTGCTGCACGAGCCGCGCGTCAAGGTCGAAAAGCTGATCGCCGATGACCCGGCGAGTGAACGGTTACGGCTGGATCAGGCGATTGTCGATTTGCGCAACTCGCTCGACGCGCTGTTGGCGGCGGAAGACCATGTCATCACCGGTGAAACGCGCGATGTGCTTGAGACATATCGCATGTTTGCAGATGATCGCGGCTGGCTGCTCAAGCTGCGGGAGGCTGTGTTTACGGGCCTGACCGCCGAAGCGGCGGTCGAGCGGGTACAAAATGACATGCGCGCCAGAATGGCCCGCCAGACGGATTCGCACATGCTTGACCGCATGCACGACCTCGATGATCTGGCGAACCGGATGCTGCGGCATCTGACGGGCAAGTCTGATACGTCTGCGCATGAGTTGCTTCCGGCCGACACGATCCTGTTCGCGCGGACGATGGGGCCTGCGGAACTGCTCGATTATGACCGCACCAAGCTGCGCGGACTGGTGCTTGAGGAAGGATCGCCAACGAGCCACGTGGCCATCGTTGCCCGCGCGCTCGACATTCCGCTGATCGGCCGCATCGAAGGCGTTATTGACCAGGTTGAGCCCGGTGATTGGGTGATTGCCGACGGTGACAGCGCCGATGTGCATATCAGGCCCGCACACGATGTCCGGGAAGCCTATCGCCACAAGCTGGCCTTGCGCGCGCAACGGCAAGCGGCTTTTTCCGCGCAACGGGCGCAGCCGGCAGTGACCATTGATGGCGAGCGCATCAAGCTTATGATGAATGCCGGGTTAATCGCCGATCTGCCGCATCTGGAGGAGAGCGGGGCTGAAGGGATCGGACTGTTCCGGACCGAGCTGCAGTTCATGATTTCCGGTGAGATGCCGCGGCTGCAGAACCTGGTCGAGCTTTATGGCGCGGTGCTCGATAATGCGGCCGGGCGTCCGGTGGTCTTTCGTACGCTCGACCTGGGCGGTGACAAGGTTTTGCCTTATGTGCGGCCGGTCTCTGAGGAAAACCCGGCGATGGGCTGGCGGGCCATCAGGGTCACGCTGGACCGGCCCGCTTTGCTGCGCTACCAGATTCGAGCCCTGCTGAGGGCAGCCAAAGGCCGGGATCTTGACCTGATGTTTCCAATGGTAGCCGAAGTGGCCGAATTCAGCACTGCCAAGGCATTGGTCCAACGTGAGCTGGAGCGCCTGGCGAAAACCAAGGATCAGCCGCCGCGTAAAATCAGGGTCGGGACGATGCTGGAGGTGCCGGCCCTGGCTTTCCAGTTGCCGGCGCTGCTGTCGATGACCGATTTCATTTCGGTGGGCTCGAATGATTTGGCCCAGTTTTTGTTTGCCAGTGACCGCGGCAACCCCAGGCTTGGCAACCGCTATGATGTTTTGAGTGCGCCTATGCTTAATTTTTTGAAACTCATCGTCGATGGCGCCCGCTCACGCGGTGTCCCCGTGACCATCTGTGGCGAGATGGCGGGCCGGCCTTTGGAGGCGATGGCGCTGATCGGGTTGGGCTTCCGGTCGCTCTCGATGGCTCCGGCTTCCATTGGCCCGGTGAAGCAAATGTTGCTCAGTCTCAATTCTGGACGCCTTTCGACGTTTATGTCCGAACTGTACGGCCGTTCGGACCACTCGCTTCGAGAGTACTTGAAGCAATTTGCAATCAATGAGAGTGTGCAGATCTAAGGCAAGAGAAAACTCACCAAACTTATTTTGATGCCTGTGTCTGTTTTGCATTATTTAACTGGAAAGAGTGTAGTATTTGCCGAGATGAACCGGCGCAAGTTCACCGCTCGCGTCTGTCGGACCTAGGCAAAAAACCGGAATTGAGAGCACTGACCGATGAGCATCGTTGTGAAAATGCCATCGCCTTGTGAGCCACGCGAGCGCCGCCTTCATCTGCGTGCAGTGTGTGAAGATGTTTGCGCGGACAGTGTCGGCTCGGTTTTGCGTGATCGCCGGGTTGAACGCGGCCTGGATGAGCGCGCGATTGCCGCGAAACTCAAAATGCGCGTCGATCAACTCAAGGCCATTGAAGCTGACGACTTTGCGCGCCTGCCCGGACGGACATATGCGGTTGGCTTCATTCGCTCGTATGCAAGATGTCTGGGGTTGGACTCAGAGGCGTTGGTAGAGCAGTACAAGCTGCAAACGGCGGCAACTGACCTCAACCAGCCGGTCGAGCTGAACTTTCCTGAGGTCACCGTTGAACACCGCAGACCCAACGGAAGCCTGCTGATTGTGGCGCTTGTGGTTGCGGTGGTGATCTATGGCATCGCGCAAATCACAATGCCGTCCCGCCCAACGGCTGTGACGGTGGCAAGTGCTGCGGACTCAGTGATCGTTGTTGATCCGGCGCCTGCGCCCAAGCCTGTTGAAGTGGCGCCTCTGGCGCCAGCTGAAGTTGGGGTGGTGAATTTGAACGCGCCCGAACCTGACGCCGCGCAGACGAGCGAAGCGGCACCATTGTTCGCTACTCTGGTTCACGAATTCCCGGTGCCGCTGGCTGGCGAACCGATTGTGATCGCCGCGGCGGCGCAAGTTGGCGAATCACCAGCGGCGTCATCGCGAATCACTTTGAGGGCGCTCGAAACGACCTACGTGCAAATCAAAGACCCAGGGTTGCGCAAACGGCATGCGATTTTGCTTGCTCGTGTCTTAAACCCGGGCGAATCATTTCAGGCGCCGGATCGTGCGGGTTTGGTGCTTCTGACTGGAAATGCTGGCGGAATTCAAGTGGAAGTTGATGGCCGCAGCGCCGGTGTGCTGGGCAAAAGCGGGCAAGTGATCAAGCGTCTGGCCCTTGAACCTGCGTATTTTCTGTCACGCATCGACACTTCCCGATAATTCAAGCGTTCAGCGCTTGACCCTGTCCTCCCACGCGAACACGCTCCTTAACAACGAGTGATTCGAATGCCTTGTGCGTTTGAATCGTTAATTGTTCATTTCGATTGAGGGGCACCATGACAGACTTAGCCAATGCGGAAACGAATTCAGTGACACGTCCACGCGTCGGGCGCCCCCGGAGTGTGGAGTCACGGCGCGCCATTATTCAGTCGGCCATGACCATTTTGCAGACCGATGGGTACGCTGCGTTGAATATTGAAGCGATCGCGGCGAAAGCCGGCGTGTCGAAGCAGACTATTTACCGGTGGTGGAACTCTGCAGCCTTTATCGTTCTGGAGGCTCTGCTGGCAGACATGCCGGCGCAAGAAAGCATCGCGCCGGATACCGGGACGCTTAAAAGCGATTTGCTGGAACTGGTGCGCCCGACTGTGCGGGCCCTGTCTCAGCGCCGCGGGCCTGTGTTCAAGGCGCTGATTGCGGAAGCGCAAGCCGATGCGCGCTTTGCCGAAGCGTTCCGGACTTCGCTGATGTCGGCGCATCGCGAAATGGTGCGCGCCGTCGTCGGCCGGGCCAAGTTGCGCGGAGAGGTCGTGTTCGATGTCGATGAGGAACTGGCTGCAGACATGATCTTCGGGCCAATCTTGTTCCGGTTGCTCAATGGACACGCCCCGTTGGACGAAACATTTGCCTTTGGCCTGGTGGATACGACGGTTGCTGCCATGCGGTTCGTTGAAACCGGCATGCGCCGCGCGGCTGAGGCTGCTGAATAGGTTCCAGCCTCTGGTGGTTTCACTGGGCGATTGCTATTAGACCGTACATAAACGGCACAGCTAGGCTGATGCCGTTTTTTTGTATGGGGCGCAGGATGACGAAATACGAGATGCGGCAGCGCGGCGCGGCTATCCTTATTATCGGTGATGAAATTCTGTCTGGCCGGACGCAGGACACCAACACTGCTACCATCGCCAAATGGCTTGGGCTCTTGGGCATTGCGGTGCGCGAAGTGCGCGTGGTTCCCGACCTGCAAAGCGAAATCGTGGCGGCGGTGCGCGTGTTGAGTGCGCGCTTTGACTATGTGTTTACGACGGGCGGCATTGGGCCGACGCATGATGACATCACGGCGGATTGCATGGCGGCGGCGTTTGAAACCGGTATCAGCTATCATCCCGCCGTGTTCGAGCAGCTGGCGGCGCGCTATGCCACGATGAATATTGGGCCCTTCAACGAAGCCCGTCAGCGCATGGCGCGCATACCATTTGGCGCCAGTTTGATTGCCAACTCCCTGTCTGGCGCGCCGGGGTTTCAATTGGGCAATGTTTTCGTGATGGCTGGAATTCCTGCCGTGATGCAAGCCATGCTTGACGATGTTCGCGGGCGCCTGGCGTCTGGGAGGCCACTGTTGTCGGTGACTGTCAGCGCCTATTTGGGCGAGGGCACGATCGCGGCCGGGCTCGCCCAGTTGCAGAATCAGTTTCCCGACGTTCCCATGGGAAGCTATCCCTTCGGTAAGGACGGCAAGTTTGGCACCAGTTTGGTCGCCCGCGACAGCGACTTTTACCGTCTGGAACATGTTCGAACGGCGCTGGAGGGCGTGATCAGGGATGCCGGGGGTGAAGTTGTCGAGGTTTGAAAGTTCGCTCTCGCGCGGCGGCGCGCTCTGTGGCAGGAAGCACCTAATGCGGGCGTGGCGGAACTGGTAGACGCACCGGACTTAAGTCAACTTGAGTGCTCCTGCGGGAAACCCTGGATGTAGAACTGCTCAAAGTCGGGGAAACCTCGTAAGTGGCAATCCCGAGCCAAGCCCCGATTGGGGAAGGTGTAGAGACTAGACGGGCAGCACCTAAAGCGGAAGCCAGGGTGAAGGGATAGTCCAGACCACAAATGCGGCCCGCGGGGTTGATCGCGGGCCACAGCGGCGAAAGCCGTAGCTGGTAAGAAAATCCGTTGGGCCGCAAGGCCTGTGCCGGTTCGACTCCGGCCGCCCGCACCAATTCTTTCCGATAATCGCCGCATATTGTGCGGAGA
>VFKO01000620.1 GCA_009885515.1 Rhodobiaceae bacterium
AGGGCGACGCTGCACGCCGGGTCCTCGCTCAGGCGGGAAGCAATGACGGCGCCGGCAGAGCCACCACCGACAACAACAAAGTCAAAAGTATCCGACATGCGATCTCTCCAAAACGTCCCATGCGCGGATGAAGGCCGTTCTTTATCCAGTGATATCGGGGCGTTCTCCAGTTAGCCCTTAAATTTGGCGGAACGCAACGAGGGGGCTGGACCGAGGCGAATGAATGCTTTGGGCGAAATCCTGCCGGGTAGCAGCGAGATTGCGATTGTATCGTATGGCATATAGCGGTCATTCAGGCTGGGCCGGGTTTAACCGCGAGTTTCGAGTAGGTCTGGTTCGCGATGAGGATGACATGGTCCTCGACGCCGTTTTCGCGGTCCACGTTGATTGCCAGGTATTCCGATGACGTCATCATTTCAAGGAAGGCCGCACGGGAGGGATATTGCGCCAGCACCACCCAATCCCAGCGGCCATCGCCGAGATTGCCCACCGAAACGCCTTCGATATTTCCTGCCCAGATCACCGTGCCACCCACCTTTTTCAGGAGCGGCATGTCGCCCTTGGAGTAGCGTGAGTACGCATCCCAGCCCGAACCGTTTCCGTCCAACGATTGCTCGCGGAACCTTACAAGGTTCACCATCACGACCGGGCCTTTGTCCGGCAGGCTGCGCACGAAGTCTTCGTTGAGGGCTTTTGGTCCGGGCATGTTTTTCCTTCCTTGGTTCTTCAAGCCTCAAGCCTTTTAGACCAAATGTCCGCATTGGGCGATTTTCGGTCGTAGCGAACGAAATACCGCGAGCGGCAGTTTTGGATCGAGCCCGCCGCTCGCGGGCGGTGCTGCTTGTTGCCCGCGAAGAGCCGCGCTAAGGTTTGCCAAGACCGGAGCGTTATCGCACATGACCAGTACCAGCTTGCCCGAAACCCGCTTCGCGCAATCGGGCGACGTTAGTATTGCCTATCAATTGATGGGTGAGGGACCCATCGATTTGGTGTTCGTGTCTGGGATTGTCAGCAATGTGGAGCTGTTTCACGAGCTTCCGGGGTACACGGATTTCTTCACGCGTCTGTCGCGTTTTGCACGGGTCGTGGTCATCGACAAACGCGGGCAAGGGCTTTCAGATCGTATCGTCGGCGCACCGACGCTGGAACAGCGGGCTGACGATTTGCGCGCGGTAATGGAAAAGGTTGGCATGAAGCGCGTCGTGCTGGTGGGCAATTCAGAGGGCGCTGCGTTGGTCGCCTATTTTGCGGCAACCTATCCGGAAAGCACCAGTCATCTTGTGATCATGGCGGGGCTGCCGAAGTTCGCGCGCACGGAAACATATCCCTGGGGCGCGACAGAAGCAGTTGCTGCAGGCATGGCTCAGGAATGGGGAACGGGGCGCGTGTTTCGTGGCATCGCGCCCGATACGATGCAGGGCGACCGCCAGCTTGAGGCTTTGGCACGGCAAGAGCGTCAGTCGTGTAGTCCGGGCAATTTCAGAGCTCTATTGGAATTGAATATGAAATTGGACGTTCTGCCGATCTTGCCGCAGATCAGGGTGCCAACACTCGTCCTCCACAGGACGACGGACAAATCCATACCCATCGAGGCGGCGCGCTACACCGCGAGCCTCATTCCGGGCGCCAAGATGTTCGAACAGGTTGGGGGCGATCATCTATTCTGCAACGGAGATTATCCCGCGCTTTGCGCCGAAATCGAAGAGTTCGTCACCGGCGAGCGGCATGCTGCGCCGGTTGTGATCGATCGCATCTTGGCGACTGTGTTGTTCACTGACATTGTCGAGTCCACATCGCAGGCGGCACAGTTGGGCGATGCTTCGTGGCGCAAAAAGCTGGACGAGCATGACCGGATCGCGCTGCGGTTGATCGAACAGCAACGTGGGCGATTGATCAAGACGACCGGTGACGGTGTGCTCGCGACGTTTGATGGACCTGGGCGGGCGATCCGTTGTGCGCTAGGCATGGAGCCAGCATTGGCGCGCTTGCAACTGTCGGTGCGCGCGGGGTTGCACACGGGCGAGGTTGAAGAACGCGGCGACGATATCGGCGGGATCGCAGTGCACGCCGCTTCCCGGGTGATGTCGAAGGCAGGCGCCGGCGAAATCCTCGTCTCGCGCGTGGTCGCCGATTTGGTGGCGGGCTCAGGCATTACCTTCGCCGATCGTGGCGAAGTAGAGTTGAAGGGCATTCCCGGCACATGGCGCCTCTTCGCCGCATCGGTCTGAAAGCACTTTCCCGGTTTACCAGAGCCTACTTAATTCAACGGACCTGCTTGTGTTGACCGTCCGTTTCGGGCGAAATCCTGCCGCATTGCAGCATCGAAGCCGACTGGCTGTTTTTGAGAAGTCCTGCCATTCGAAAAGCAATTGCGGTTCGAATAGCCACGCCGTGCCGACGTCGGGCGAGTGATTGTCTGTATCTGGCCTCAGAGACTCACTGGCGGCGATTGGCTGCTGGCAGCCGCCCGTATAGCCGACAAGCGCCAACTGACTCCAGCGGGCTTCTGTGAGTCAGGAAAGACCAATCAGATCGCGTCTACCAGATCACGGGCCTCGTCCTGCAACTCGCGCAGCAAGCCTCGGCCTAGTGCTCCAAGGAAGACAGCAATCGCCAGACTTGTTGTGTGGTTCTCGCCGCCTCAGACCTAAGCCTTAGTTTTATTCTCGACCGCTTACCGTGGATTGTCTTTTTCTTACCAAGCCGCTCCCGACCCTCAGAACTCGGCCCAGTCGAGCGTCCACCGTGCATACGGCAGCGCGCCTTTCCTGTGATCGCAGGTCCCATGCAGGGAGCACCATTGTTGCGTCTACAACGAGCACCACAGCGCTGCGTCGCGTTTGCCAACTCCAACCCACTGAGGGCGCGCGCATGGGCTTCTGCGCTCATTTCAAGTTCTCCTTAGTGATGCTTGTGATGTTCACGGAGACGCGAGATGTCGGTCTTTGGTCTGCGCGGCTTTGTTGCAGGCGCTGAAGGACAAGGGCAGAGGCACTACAAGCCGCCATTAGCCTTGAAGCTGAACTTGCGCTGCGAGAGGCTTCAACTGAACGTTCCAATTGCCCGTAGGTCTTGTAGCCCTGAAGTTCATCATGCGACATGCCCATGAAGCGCATCGCCAAGCGATGGGAGGCTGCAATTTGGTGGGCAAGCAACTTCTCCAAGGAAGAATCAGCATTGACCGATTGAGCGAGATCGACCCCAAGCGAGATCGCGTCAGCCTGCGTAAGCACGTCCAAGCGTTCGCGTGAAGCGACGGCCTCCAAGACAGATGGACGTTGGGTTAGGGCGTCATACAGTCCGGGAGTGTCGAACGTCATCTCTTCTTCGAGGGCGATAACTTCACCGCCGTTTCCCGAACGGCTATTCAGAGGAGTATCAAGACCTGCACAGGCGATGGAAATATCCTTGAGTTGCTGCTCAGTGGTTTCGTGGCCCGGCGGGGCGTCAGCGTGTGCGACGACGGCGCGCCGCAAATCGATTCTGGTACTGGCCCGCAAGCCTTCATGAAGGCCTTGGCGCATCTGGTTGAAGTTGCTCAATGTTGGTGCTCCATCGACAGGTACGAAGTCTCAGACGCCATACCTTCAGTATAGCAAATGACGGAGTCGGTGTCGGCGATTTTCTTGAATGACGGACGTGTCCTCGAAGCCCCTATCAAACATCTTAAAATCTAGAGAAATGGTGACAGCATGAGCACTGTGTGCATTCTGACAGCATGGCTATGTCATTGTATTCACACGCCATGAACACAACGCGAATTGTCAGAATGAGTGCTAATTTGTGCGTTTACTGGCAGATTAGGAATCTGCCGCTCTATACTGCTGAGCTACGGGGTCGTTATGCATGCATAAATCGCTCATCACGCCGTTTCGATCAAGGGGCTTGCGCAAGATCGCGCATTTTCTGATGATCGCCGCCAGTTCCAGCGGCGCTACAGCGCTCGGGCAAGCCGCTGAAACGCGAGGCTGTTCTTTGGCGGTGGCTGAACACGTTACTGTTGTTGCCATCCGCGAGGGTGCGGCGATCACGCTCAAGGATCAAAGGTCGTTGCGCCTTGCCAACATTTTGGTGCCAACCACAAACTCAGACGTCGCACGGACCCTGTCGGCCCTGATCGCAAATCAGGTTGTTGCATTGAGCTATGATGAACGCGCCACCGACCGGCACCGCAATCTTGTCGCGCATCTATTCGTCGGCGCCGGTAAAATCTGGGTTCAGGCCTCACTGATTGAGCAGGGTCTCGCGCGCGTCCACTCATGGCCAGACACACGCCGCTGCGTGCCTCCGCTTCTCGAATTGGAGCGCGCGGCGCGGGCCGCGCGACGTGGCATCTGGGCACAGGCACGTTATCGCGTGCGTCGTGCGGACGAACTGGCCCAGGACGTGGGCACCTTTCAAATTTTCGAAGGTCTCGTGCAAAAAGTCTCTGTTGGCCGACAACGTACCTACCTGAACTTCGGCGAAAACTATCGGACCGATGTCACGGTCACAATTTCCAAACGCGATCTTAGGCGCTTCACCTCCGGCGGCATTGATCCCGCCACTTGGCAGGGCAAGACCATCCGTGTTCGCGGCTGGGTATCACTGCTCAATGGTCCGGAGATTGAAGTTTCGCATCCCGAACAAATTGAAATGCTGGAACCGGCCTCGGCGCGCAATTGACACGGCACCTGAAAAAAAGGACCCGGAGAGAATGTCTCGGGCCCTTCGTCAATTGTCACAGTGCCTCTGATCTTAAGCGGCTCTTTGCAGCGCCACTTCAAGCCGCTTGACCGCCGCGTCTTCATCGATCCGTTCAACGGCCGCAACTTCACGTGCCATGCGAGCCAACGCGGCTTCGTAGAGTTGACGCTCCGAATACGACTGCTCTGGCTGCCCGCTCGTGCGGTGCAGGTCGCGCACTACTTCTGCGATTGAGATAAGATCACCCGAGTTGATCTTGGCTTCATATTCCTGCGCCCGGCGGCTCCACATAGTCCGCTTGATGCGCGCGCGGCCCTTGAGCGTTAGCAATGCCGACGCCACCACATCCGGGGACGACAGCTTGCGCATGCCGATTGCCGACGCTTTGGCAACAGGTACGCGAAGTGTCATTTTTTCCTTGTCAAAATTGATGACAAAAAGCTCCAGGCGGATACCGGAAATTTCCTGTTCGACGACCGAGACAATGCGTCCGACACCATGTGCTGGATACACGACCCAATCGTTGTTCCGGAACTCGGACTTTTTCTTTTCCGGCTTCGGCACCACAATCACTGGCTTTGGCGCAACAACAACTATCGCTGGCGGCACCGCTTTTAGCTCAACCTTCGCCGCCACCGGTTTGATATCGGCTTTGGGCAGGGTCTTGGTGTCTACTTTTGGAACGGCCTTCAGTTCCGGCTTCTTCGCCACAATTTTAGGGGCAACAGCCTTCATCTCAGATTTCGCAACCACTTTCACGTCCACCTTTTGTTGTTGTGTTTTGGCGACTGGTTTCACGGCTTTCGCTTGCGGTTTAGTTGCTTGCTTCTTCGTGCTCATTCCCATCGTCTTTCCCGCTCAACTTGGGCATGCAACAAGCGGTGCGGTCGCGCACTAGGACGCGATCACACGGGCCGGACCGGGCAACGCACGTTCGTAGTGTTCCGCGTCTTTCAAAACGGTCCGGCATGAATGTTTCACACCGAATCCGCGGAAGCCGGACCGTGAAGTCCCCACTCCTTATGATGCCCTGCAGCGCTCGTTCGTCATTACCAAGTGATGAAAATGTAACATGAAAAGTAGGAAAAATAAAGGCGGACCAAGCCGTTAACCTATATTTCGAGTTCGTCGCAATAGCTACGCAATGGCCGTTTTGCGCGATATAATCACAAAAAACTGAATCACCTTAAAATGGAAGAAAGTGACGCACTCAACCGCTAAGTGGGGAAAACTGCAGTTCACCGGTGTTAACCAATAGGCTCGCGCGACTCACCACTAAGTGCCTTGACCAGGTTTTGGACTAAAAAACTTCTCGTACTTGTCAGTCACGGTTTCGAACTCTTTGGCATCGACCGGCGGCTCACCCTTCAAAGTTATGTTGGGCCACTTGATCGAAAAGTCTTTGTTGAGCACCAGCCATTTTTCCATGCCGGTTTCGGTGTCGGGTTTGATGGCATCAACCGGGCACTCCGGCTCACAGACGCCGCAATCGATACACTCATCGGGATGAATGACGAGCATATTCTCCCCCTCATAAAAACAGTCTACAGGGCAGACTTCGATACAGTCCATCAACTTGCACTTGATGCAGGCTTCGGTGACAACGTAGGTCATGGCGACGAACTTGCGTCTCCTCAAGAATAAGGCCACGTGTTGGCGAGCGAGCCAAACGCGTAGCACTTCGCCAAAGACACAACAACCCCTTCGTGTGTATGGAAAAACTCAGCCGTCAATGTCTCGGCCTTTGAGCGCCGAGATCGCGCGCCGGTCCCGCTTAGACGGCCGCCCAACACCCTGACCCGGTGTCATTAACGGCGTGACATTAGCGCGGGCTTGTTCCAGTGGCGGGGTCAAATCCTCGTAAAGCGGTTGAGCGTCGCTTGCGGGTCCGCGTCGTGTGCCGCCATTTAAAACTCTTATCACGCGTACGCGCCCACCTGCGGAAAATGTCAGCACATCATTCGGCTTTACATTTGTGCTCGCCTTGTCGCAGCGATGGCCGTTGATCCTCACCTTGCCGTCATTCACGGCCGACGAAGCCAGTGTCCGGCTTTTGAAGAAGCGTGCAAACCACAAAAATTTGTCGATCCGCTGCACTAAACTCTATTTCTGAAATTTAAGCGCCGACAACGCCGCAAACGGCGAGTCGGGATCCACCACGAATGGTTTTTCGGGGCGACGCGGAGAACGCTCTGGGTTTTGACGAGGCTTTTGCGGCTCCGCACGTTTATGCTCCCGTCGCTCCTTCGGCTTTTCGCCGGTGAGACTCTCAGGCTTGTGCCGCTCTTTGAGAATCGGAGCTTTTGGAGCAGCTCGCTGTAGGCGTGGTTTCGGCCGCACATCCTCGCGCCGTTGGCGCTGCTGCCATTGTGTCGATTCTTCTCCGCTTTCAGACTTGATACGAACGTCACGAAAACCCAGAGAGCGCAGGATGTGCGCCATATCATCGTCGCCACACCCCAACACCGACATCATGTCGGGCGAGACTGCAAAGCTCTCGGGCATCTGGCCATTCTGACCCTTGCTACGAATGATTTCACCCACACGTTCGAGCATGTCGAGCCGGACTGCTCGTGGGCCACACAAACGAAATCCTGCCGCTTCATAAAAGCCGGAAGGGACGGCAGGATCCGTAGGCAGTGACGTCAGCCCCGCCGTCGGTGGCGGCGGAATGTCCACCATTCCCTGATAAACACACCACAACAGCGCTTTCAGCCGCGCCGCCGCAGGCTTGAGCAATGCCGGAAGGAAAATGGAAAATGCACCAAAGCGTACCCCAAGCCGGCGCAGCGGCGCCCGGTCTTCCTGGGCGATCACACGCAGTTCACGCGTGACAGATTGGCGCGACGCCGATCCTAAATTCTCATAGAGCTGAAAGGCCAACCCCCGCGCTACGCCCTGCAGTGGCGATGCGAACAACACGACATTTGCCGCCGGCGCTTCGTCGCCCTCCGCAGAGTCAGGCTTGTCGTCAATCGCCGCAGGTTCATCCGGCTCACCGTCGGGCTCAACGTCGCCCGGTAAAGTTCCGTTCCCGGATTGCTCTGCCACTGGGTCCGTGTGGGCTGGAGCGGGTGAAAGCGCAACAGTCTCGGCTTTGGCGGGCAGTTCTTTTTTGAGCTCTGCTTGCATGGTCACAAGCGGTGCCAGAATTTTCATGATGTGATGCAAGAGCCATTCGTCCAGCCGCTCGCTCGCGCGTTCGCGGGCGGATAGCGAGAGCAAGTCGTCTGCGAACAGCTCGACCCGCGGACGCAAGGGCTCATGACCCTTCTTTAGTTGTGCGACAATACCGCCATTCCACCAGATTCTCCCATGCTCCGACAGAGTAATGGCTGAGTCTGGCGCGCTGGTTAGCGCGTGGGCGCGTGAAGCAATTTCTCCGGCGAGGCCTTTGAGCGCCGCCGCCCGCAGCGCCCGGCCATGAATGCCCAGCGCGCGCGGGTCCGCCACAAAAGAGAACCCTTGCAGCCGCCCGACATATTCACCCTCGACCAGGACTTCGCCCTCATCATCTACGGTTGCAGCGAACTCTTCATCTTCGCGCAAGCGCCTCATCAAAACGCTGGTGCGCCGGTCGACGAAACGCTGCGTCAGCCGCTCGTGCAGCGCATCCGACAGCCGGTCTTCAACCGCGCGCGTCCGCTCTTGCCAGTGCGCGGGATCAGCTACCCAATGCGCGCGATTGGCAATATAGGTCCAGGTCCGGATATGCGCGATACGCTGTGCAATGATATCAATGTCGCCCTCGGCATTGTCGAGGCGCGCGACATGCCCTTCAAGCCAGTCTTCGGGCAGCACGCCTTCATGGCTCATCAAATGCTCGAAAATATTTCCCAGCAGCTGTGCGTGCTCTTCTACGGCGACTTTGCGAAAATCTGGGATCTGGCACACCTGCCACAACTGCTTCACACCTGCCGGACCGTGAGTCATGTCCTTGATACGGTCTTCGGCCGCTAAGAGTCTTAGCACCAACTGATCGTCCTGTGCCCGCGCCCGTGAAAGCCCGCGCGTCGGCGGCAGTGCATCCAGGCTTTGATCGAGTGCGGTAACGCTGGAAAAGTCGACGACGGTGTTGCGCCACTGAATGACACGCACCGGATCGAAGCGATGGTTCTCGATCGCTTCAACCGTTTCTCCATCCAGCGCATCCGCATCCGCCGTCACGCCAAATGTCCCATCGTTCATGTGGCGGCCAGACCGTCCGGCGATCTGGGCAAGTTCGCTGGCGCGCAACGGTCGGCGAACGGATCCATCGAATTTGTCTGTAGCTGCAAACGCAACGTGATCGATATCCATATTCAGACCCATGCCGATCGCATCGGTCGCCACCAGAAAGTCGACATCGCCTGATTGGTAGAGTGCCACTTGCGCATTGCGCGTGCGCGGCGACAGCGCGCCCATAACAACGGCAGCACCGCCCCGTTGCCTGCGCACAAGCTCGGCAATCGAATAGACGGCATCCGAGGAAAACGCCACAATCGCTGAGCGCCGCGGCAAGCGCGTAAGTTTACGTGCGCCCGTATACGCCAAATCCGAAAACCGGGGACGCGAAATAAATTGCACGCCCGGCAAAAGCTTCTGGAGCAAAGGCCGCATAGTGTCAGAGCCCAGGAAAATAGTCTCAGAGCGGCCACGGGCATTCAAAAGCCGGTCGGTAAAGACATGCCCCCGGTCGAGGTCATTGGCCAATTGGATTTCGTCGACGGCCACAAATTCAGCCCCCACATCCAGCGGCATCGACTCAACGGTCGCCACCCAGTGAGTTGGCGACTTGGGCACGATCTTTTCTTCACCGGTAATCAGCGCAACGCAGTGCGGGCCTTTGACCGCCACAATTCGTTCATAGACCTCCCGCGCCAGCAGCCTCAACGGCAAGCCGATGATGCCACTTTGGTGGGCCATCATGCGTTCAATCGCGTAGTGGGTTTTGCCGGTGTTCGTCGGTCCAAGAACGGCGGTGACCCGGCCGTAGGGAATTGTCATCGATGATGTATCCAAAGGTGCAAAGCGCGGTCCTCATGCCTTGGCGAGTGGGCGCATGGCAAGTGGCTCAATGTGCCAAGCAGTCTGGGTTGTGGAAATCGAGGGGATGGTTTGGATCACAACCAGAACGGATCATGTCCGAATCGGAGATCAGGATTTATCAGTATTTGTTCACGCCAAAACCTAGTAGTTACAACAGCTTCAACCACTAATTTGACTCATAATGTAAAGCTTGTGTGACCAAGATGTGTCAGGCCGATTTCAATTCCTCCGTGTGCGGATTGAACTGATAGCGTATGGGATTCGCACTTGCAAAAACTCCGTGTCCGGACTGAATTTATCAGTCCCCGGACAATCAGAACTCGAATCCGCGGGCTGTGGAAAAATCCGGGATTACGCCGGAACATTACCCATACAGAACGGGGTCAAAGGATCGACGCTTGCAAAATTCTAATTCGTTCACGCCCTATATCTAGGGGGTATGTCGCACTTTAATCACTAGGAGCACGCTCCAGATTGTGCCGTTTGACGCTTGCAAGCTTTCCCCGAATACTGAGACGCGATTATTGCACCTGAGAAACGAATTGGAACCGCACCCCATGACTGATTTTCCCAAGTCCGGCCTGAAACAGTGGAACAAGCTGGCGGGCGCCGATCTCAAGGGAAAACCAGCAGATTCGCTGATCTGGTCAACGCCAGAAGGCATTCCCGTCAAGCCTCTTTACACTGCCGAAGATCTTGAGAACCTCCAGTTCGTCGGTTCAATGCCCGGACTGGCGCCCTACACCAGGGGAGTGCGCGCGACCATGTACGCCGGCCGCCCTTGGACCATCCGACAGTACGCAGGGTTTTCAACCGCAGAAGAATCCAACGCATTCTATCGCCGGAACCTGGCCGCAGGCCAAATGGGCCTGTCCATTGCCTTCGACCTGGCCACCCACCGTGGCTACGACAGCGACCATCCCCGCGTTCTGGGCGATGTCGGCAAAGCCGGCGTCGCCATCGACTCCGTTGAAGACATGAAGATCCTCTTCGACGAAATACCGTTGGATAAAATGTCGGTCTCCATGACCATGAACGGCGCCGTCATTCCCATACTGGCGAACTATATTGTGGCAGCCGAAGAGCAGGGCGTAAAACCCGCCCAATTATCTGGCACGATTCAGAACGACATCCTCAAGGAATTTATGGTGCGCAACACCTACATCTATCCGCCCGAACCCTCGATGCGCATCGTTGCCGACATCATCGCCTACACCGCGGAGAAAATGCCGAAATTCAACTCGATATCGATTTCGGGCTACCACATGCACGAAGCCGGAGCGACGGCCGTGCAAGAGCTAGGCTTCACCTTGGCCGACGGCATTGCCTATGTGCGCGCAGCGCAATCAAAAGGTCTCGACATCGACGACTTTGCACCGCGCCTTTCGTTTTTCTTTGCGATTGGCATGAATTTTTTCATGGAAGTCGCCAAGCTGCGCGCTGCCCGGCAAATGTGGGCGCAGATCATGAAGGCATTGGGCGCCAAGAAGCCGGAATCGCTCATGCTGCGAAC
>VFKO01000023.1 GCA_009885515.1 Rhodobiaceae bacterium
CTCGAAAGCGAACCACGTGAGAATTTCTGTTAGCGACGCCAAGGGTCAACTCACTGAGCTCGTGCGCATTGCCGAAACCGGCGAAGAAGTCGTGCTCACGCGCCATGGTCATGCCGCCGTGCGGCTCGTTCCTGTTCATATAGTTACAGATCGAACTTCGCGCCGTTCGCTGTTGGAAGCGATGCGCGTTGCCGGTGCTGCCAAAGCCACACGGGGTCCAGGTGCCGCGCGCAGCCAGGACTTCCTCTACGGTGGCGATGGCATGCCACGGTGATCGCCGTCGACACATCGGCGCTGATGGCAATCGTGCTTGGCGAACCGGAAGCCAACGCCTGCATCGCGGCAATTGAGAGCGAGCAGGACGTGCTGATTTCAGCGGGCACGGTGGCGGAAGCACTAATCGTCTCTGCTCGCAGAAACGTCAAATCTGAGGTCGAGCGCATCATCGACGAGCTCGGTTTCGAGGTGGTGAGTGTCTCCCTCGCCTCGGCCCGTCGCGTGGCACTGGCCTATGAACAATGGGGCAAAGGAATGAACGCGGCAGGCCTCAATTTCGGCGACTGCTTCGCCTATGAAGTGGCAATGGCACACGATTGTCCGTTGCTTTACGTGGGCGCCGACTTCGCGCGCACAGATATCAAAAGTGTCTTGTAGAGCCCGTTTGCCAACAGTGTGATCGCCCCCCCGCAAATCGCAATTGTGTCACGCTCGACAAACTTTCGCCCATTCTGGCAAACTTGTGAAAACTTTTGCCCGCTAGTTCTGCCGCTCCATGAGAGACCGCCCCATGCAAGCCAACCGCATCGCCTGCCTTCTGATCGTCATCGCGCTCGCGGTCCCCGTGCTCGCGTCGGCCGCGGCCGCGCCCACCCAGCGCGAAGCCCGCGCCACGGCGATCATTGTGGCCCTCTCGACCGGCGACCCCGCCGCCTACGAGCGCGCCGCTCAGGCCAACTTCGCGCCTGCCATGCTCGCCCGCCGCACGCCACAGCAGCGCGCCGAATTTGTTGCCACCATGCACGATGACTTCGGTGCTCTCACCATCGTCAAAATGGCGCCCGACGCGGGCGCCTTGCGTGCTGACGTGCGTGGCAAAGCGGGCAAGACAGCCGTGCTTGTTTTCAGCTTCGACGCCACGCCCGCAAATCTCATTCAGGGCATCGAAGTGCGCGCCGGTGGTGACGACGACGCGGCCAATGCCCCCGCCATCCCGCCGCCGCCCATCACCTCCGCGATGCCGCAAGCCGCAATGAGCCGCGCTCTCGACGCCTGGCTCGCCCCCTTCGTCGACCGCGACGACTTCGCCGGAGTAGTCCTCATCGCCCGCGACGGCGCGCCCTTCGTCGTCCGCGCCTATGGCCCCGCAAATCGCGAGCGTCCCATCGCCAACACCGAGGACACCGCCTTCAACATCGCCTCCATAGGTAAGAAATTCACCCAGACGGCCATCGCCAAATTGATTCAGGACGGGCGCCTGAAACTCACCTCGACCATCGGCGAACTGCTGCCCGACTATCCCAACCCCGCTGCCCGCACCGCCACCATCCACCACCTCGTGACCATGCGCGGCGGCATCTCGGATTTCTTCGTCCCCGAATTCGAAAGGACGGACAAAGCCCGCTTCGACTCCAACCACGCCTACTACGAGTTCGTCTCCAAACTGCCGCAGCGCTTCGCCCCCGGCACCCGCAACGAATACTGCAACGGCTGCTACGTCGTGCTGGGCGAAATCATTGAGCGCGTCTCAGGGACACGGTTCGAAGACTACGTCCGGCGCCACGTTTTCGCCCCCGCCGCCATGGCCCGAAGCGGATACTTCAATTCCGCAAGCCTGCCCGCAAACACCGCCAACTCCTACGGCCGCGTCAAAGGCCAGGGCAGCCCTTACGAAAACACGCAACCCGGCCATGGCGCCAGCGGCAGCGGCGCGGGGGGCGCCTACGCCACCGCCAAAGACCTGCTCGCCTTCGACAACGCCCTGCGCGACGGCCGCTTGCTCAACCCGGAGCAAACCGCCTGGGTTCTCGGCGGCTCAGTCACCACTGGCCGCAACCCGGCGCCCCTCGGCGTCGCCGGCGGCAGCCCCGGCACAAACGCCATCCTTGAATCGAACGGTCACTGGGCCATCATCGTCACAGCCAATGTCGGCGAACCCCTCCCCGAACGCATCGGCATAGCGATTGCACGGAAACTGGCGGAGTAGGGTAGGTAAGGGGGCATAATAGAAGCGCCCACGGCCCATCCTTAATAGCGCTTCTCCCTTTGGGAGAAGCTGTCCCGCCACTTCGGCGGGACTGATGAGGGGACACAGAGTAGGACGCAATCCCTCATCCGTCACGGGCCACGAAGTTGCGGCCCGCGCCACCTTCTCCCGCAAGCGGGCGAAGGACAATGATTTCTATGGATTGCCGTGTCACTCACCAATGATAGTGGGTACTAGTCTGTGTAGATGTCTTGCCCGTCCTCACGAACGACAACCGGCATCGAAGCCTTAAAACCTCTACCGGGATCGCCGCTGTTTTGCGGGTAGGTCGATCGGAATGGTTTGACCGGTTTTCACACGATCCATGACGACGCTTGTTTTGTAGCGCCGCACATGCGGGTCAGCTGCGAACAGTTCGCGCGAAATTTGCTCGAAATGCTCCATGTCGCGCGCCAGCACAATGAGCAGAAGGTCTACCTCGCCGGTCACATTGTAAATCTGTTGGACCTCCTGTGCCGCGAGCAGCCGCCGCTTGATCGCGGTGACTTCCTGAGAGCGCACGCGCTCCAGGATGATCTCGACAATAAACGTCAACGACAATCCAAAAGCCTTGGGATCCAACGCGCAGGTATCAGCGACGATCACTCTGCGTGCACGCAGCCGGGCAATTCTACGGTGCACAGTCGAGGCCGAAAGCCCAATCCGCTCCGCGATTTCGTCAACGCCGAGGCGATTGTCACGTTGAAGTGCGTCTGCAATCAAACGGTCATGATAGTCAAGCATATGCATAGTTCCGTGACATATCTGGAGATATATAGGAATTTACTAGCATATATCCGGAAAAATTGGGAACAACTGTCATTCGGATTGACTAACCTAAGATTGCAGCAATGGATGGGCCGATGACGGGCAAGCTAAAGATCTCAGGACTGGCGGTGTTGTTTCTCACGGCGGCAGTGTTGGGCGTACCGCTCGCGGGAGACGAAACGGCCTTTGAACGGTCGCTCGAGCGTCAGTTCAATTACCCTCCACCCGAACCGCAACCGAAAGAGGTCGCGGACATGGGCGAAGGTCAGGTACGCGACGCCGAATATTTCTCAAAGTTTCCAGAGTTTGACAAATCCTATTCGCCGAAAACACGGTCTCAGGCCCAACAGCTGGCTGCAAAACTCCGGCTGGAGGCGCGAGGGCTAACGCATGAAGCGTTTGTGTTGCGTGTGGCCGAAATCGCCGCGCTGGCTGGCAATGCTCACACCTCTGTGGGTGAGAATGCCTTCAGGAAGAACACGCCTCGCCTGCCTGTCCGCCTTTATCCGTTCAGCGACGGCCTTTTTGTCCTTTATGCAAAGCCCGAGCTGTCCGATTTATTGGGAGCCCGGATTGACGCGATCGATGGTACGCCAGTCGATCAGATTTTTGCGCGCCTTGCCAAATTCAGAAGCGGGATCGAAGCCTATCGGCGACGGCAGTTGATTCCCGTTCTTGAATCGCCAGCCCTGCTTTACGCAGCGGGATTATCGACGAGCCGCGCAAGCTTGCTGCTCACTGGTATCAACACCGCCGGTCAACGATTTGAACGACGTGTAGAAGCAGAACAGCGTGACCGTTCCGCTTGGGTGTCGCAAACAGCGCGGCTGCTCTATCCCGAGGGGCTCAAAGATACTGGCATGGTCTCCTTCCTGAAAAAGTCGCCATCTGAGCCTGTCTATCTGCACAGCGTGGAAAAGCTGTTCTGGCTGGAATCATTGCCCCTGCGTGGATTTTATATCGGCATGGCGCACAATGGCAATGCCGACGAAGAGCCAATGCAAGCGTTTTTGGCACGCGCCAAAGCGGCGCTTGAACGCGAGCGCCCTGGTTACGTTGTGCTCGACATGCGGATGAATGGGGGCGGGGACTATACGACGACGTATGCCTTTGCTCGCGCATTGCCAGCATTGCAGCCCGACGGAAACATTTACGTGCTGACGTCGCCCTGGACGTTTTCGGCCGCGATCACCACGGTTGCAGCGTTGAAGCAAGCAGGCGGCGAGCGCGTAAAAATAGTGGGCGAACCCGTGGGAGACCGGCTCGACTTCTGGGCCGAAGGAAATTCGTTCGCGCTACCCAATGCATTTCTGCTAGTACATTATTCGACCGGGCGCCACATCTACGACGGACCCTGCACCGACCGCGCGACCTGCTACTGGCTCAACGAGCGCTATCCGGTGAGGGTCAAAACGCTCGCGCCCGGCATCCACGCGCCCCTGTCGTTCCAGCACTACCGCGCCGGACGCGACCCGGCTATGGAAGCCATCCTGCAGTACGAACGCCCCATGCCTTAGGCAGTCTGCGCCGAAGCCAGGGGAAACGTAACAAGTTCCCGGAGCCACCGAGCGCACGATGAAAAAACCGCCCCCGCCAAAAACCCGCACCACACCCACTGCCGTCGCGCCGGCGCAGTGCCTGTGCGGCAAGGTGCACCTCGAGATCGGCCTTCCCGCGCGCTGGGCCTGGCACGATCACTCCAGGGCAAGCCGCCAGGCGCACGGTGCTGCCTACGCAACCTATGTCGGCAGTTGGAAAAGCCGCTTCCGCATCACCAAGGGCGCCGCCGCCATCACCCGCTTCGAAGACAAAGCCGCGCGCACCGCACGCAGCTTCTGCAAGCACTGCGGCACGCCGCTGACCTACGAACGCGGGCACTCGCCGCAAATGGTCAACATCCCGCGCGCCCTCTTCGAAACCCGCACTGGCCGAGAACCGCTCTATCACATCGCCATCGAACAGCAGCCCGAGTGGGCCTACACCGGCGCACCATTGCGTCCCCTGAAAGGCTTTCCCGGCGTTGTCTGGGAAGGTCCGGGAAAGAGGAAACGCGCAGCGGCAAGATCATTGATGCTGTGACCTGGCAGGGCGAGAGCGTTGGCCCGGCTTCCCCCGTAGGTTGTGCGCTTTCTGAATACAAAGACACTTACCCTCTGTCGATGTCCCGCTATACACTCAAGCTCAAGGGTAGCCGCTGGGTCGTCATTGGGGAGTAGTCTATGTCTGTTGGGTTTTCACGCGCCTATAGTGTCACCACAAGGCGCCTTGGTGCAGCCGCTGCCGTCATAGCCGTCATTGTCTTCGCCAACGCAGCCGCTCTTGCGGGCGACGTCTCCATGACCAGTTGGGCCGACATCGTCCAGCGCGTGTCACCTGCTGTCGTCAGTTTGACCACGAAGGCCGGTCTGGGTTCTGGCTTTGTCATCGACTCCGCAGGCCACATCGTCACCAACAACCACGTCATGGGCACCGCCACCGAAGCCGATGTCCGCTTTGCCGATGGCACGAAACTCAAGGCCCGCCTGCTTGGCCGCGACGAAGAGACCGACATTGCGTTGCTCAAGGTCGAAAGCACCAAGGCGCTCGCCA